>CAMDFT010000036.1 GCA_945897795.1 Limnohabitans sp. Rim8
CGCTGGCGTATCAGCCGCTGCCCAATCTCTACCGCCTTCGGCACGCGGCACGCGGGTGTATTTCGAAGTCAATCCTGGCCCTTATGGAGCGGGGGAGAATTCTTTCATCGGCGAGACCCTGACCCGCCTGGGTGCCAAAAACATCATTCCCGCCAAGCTCGGCCCCTTTCCCAAACTCAACCCCGAATTCATTGTGCGCGCCAACCCGGACCTCATCATGGCCGGTGACAGCAGCGCCGAGGCGATGCTACAGCGCCCGGGTTGGCCTTCCATGCGCGCCGTACGTGAACAACGCGTGTGCGCGTTTTCACCCGCGCAGGCCAATGTGCTGGTACGCCCCGGCCCGCGCATGGCTGAGGCTGCGCGCTTGATGGCCGCGTGCCTCAGCGAAAAGTCGCCGGGCTCGGGCCCTCGCAAGGTGCAGCGATGAACGTAGCTGCGCTGCGTCTGGCTGTGGTCTTGCTGCTGCTGAGCGCGGCGCTGATGCTGCTGGGCGTGTGCGTGGGCAGTGCCGGATTTGAAGACTTGCTCCGGCCTTTGTTGCATCCGCAAATTGACCCGGATCAAAGCGCACTGGCCGAGCAAATCGTGTTGGACATCCGCTTGCCCCGTACCATCGGCGCATGGACTGCTGGGGCTTTGCTGGGCTTGGCCGGTGCGGTGGCGCAAGGCTTGTTTCGTAACCCGCTGGCTGATCCGTATTTGCTGGGCAGCGCCTCGGGCGCAGCGCTGGCCGTAGCTCTTGCACTGCTGGCCATGGGCGGCGCTTCGGGTATGTTGGGTGGTACCGTGATGAGCGCCGGCGCCACCTTCAGCGTCTACTCGGGCAGCCTGCTGGTACGACTGGGATTGACTGGCGCGGCCTTTGTAGGTGCGGTGCTGGCGGTGCTGCTCACGCTGATCTTGTCGCGTGGTGTGCAACACACTTTGCGTTTGTTGCTCGCGGGTGTGGTGGTCGGCGTGGTGCTGGGGGCGGCTACCCAGTTGGTCTTGTTGTTCTCGCCCGAATCCTTGCAGGCTATGCAATCGTTTATGTTGGGCTCGACCGCCTTTGCAGGTTGGGCTGCGTGCGGCCTGATGGGCGTGGTCTGGTTGCTGGGCGTCGCCATTGCGTGCGCGCTCGGGCGGGTCCTGGACGGGCTCAGTTTGGGTGAGACTACGGCACGCAGTCTGGGCCTGCCGGTCGCCTCAATTCGCATGGTGCTGATCGTCGTGCTGGCTATCGCCACCGGAACTGCGGTCGCGCAGACCGGCTTGATTGCCTTTGTCGGCCTGGCCGCACCGCATTTGGTGCGCTCGGTCTTGAGCACGGGTTACCGCTGGTTGATTGTGCTGGCCAGTTTGATGGGCGCGGTCTTACTCATGGCCGCTGACGTGCTGGCGCGCTGGCTGATTGCGCCCCAGGAGTTACCCGTGGGCGTGGTGACTGCGGTACTTGGTGGTGCGTATTTGCTCTGGCTGATGCACCGCAGTACGCTGGCAAAAGGGGCTGCTTGATATGCCTGGTCCTAATGTTACAACCGCGCTGAAGGCGCAGAAATTACAGGTCAGCCTGATGGGTAGGCCGGTGCTGCATGGCCTGGACTTGGCTATTGCAGCCGGTCAGTGGACCAGCATCGTCGGCCCTAATGGCGCGGGCAAGTCCACCCTGCTCAAAGCACTGGCCGGCTTATTGCCGGCTGCTGGCCATGTTGAGTTGCTAGGCCAGCCCTTGCACAGCCTGCCAGTGCGCACCCGCGCATTGCAAATGGCCTGGTTAGGGCAAAACGAAAGCACGGGCGATGACCTCAAAGTTTGGGACGTCGCCATGCTGGGCCGCCTGCCGCACCAGTCTTGGTTGGGCGCCTCTAACCCCATAGACCATGCGGCAGTCGAGCAGGCCTTGCGCGCCACCCATGCCTGGGAATGGCGCGAGCGTGCGCTGGGTCAGCTCTCGGCGGGTGAGCGCCAGCGTGTGCTTTTGGCGCGGGCGCTAGCGGTGCAAGCGCAGGTATTGCTGATGGACGAACCGCTGGCCAACCTGGACCCGCCGCACCAAGCCGATTGGTTGCAACTGGTGCGGGCCCTTGTCGCCCAGGGTTGCACGGTGGTGAGCGTCTTGCACGAGATTTCCATGGCCTTGCATGCCGACACCATAGTGGTGATGGCGCAAGGCCGCATGACCCACCACGGCCCCTGCGCTGATGCGCAAACCCACCGCGCCGTGGAGCAGGTGTTCGACCATCGATTGGCCATCCATGCCTTGGCCGGTCAATGGGTGGCCATACCGTCCAAAATCTGATTCTTATCCTTTAGGAAGTGCTACCCTTATGCAAATAGAAACGCCCCCCACCGAAAAGCCTTATGAAAAATCCGAGGGCGAGCGGCGCGGCCTCATTATTGTCAACACCGGCGACGGCAAGGGCAAAAGTACTTCGGCTTTTGGCCTGGCTTTGCGCGCCCACGGACGCGCCAAGAAGGTGAAGATTTTTCAGTTCATGAAAGTGCCTTCGGCACGCTTTGGCGAACACCGCATGTTTGAACAACTGGGCATCCCCATCGAAGGCCTGGGCGACGGCTTTAGCTGGAAAAGCCAGGACCTGGAACACAGCGCGCAATTGGCGCGCGATGGCTGGCAAAAGGCCAAAGCGGCCATCCAAAGCGGTGAGTACTTCATGGTCACGCTGGACGAAATCACCTACCCGTTAATTTACGGCTGGATGCCCCTGGACGATGTGCTGGACACCTTGCGCAGCCGCCCCAGCCATTTGCATGTGGTGTTGACCGGACGCCGCTGCCCCCCGGAAATCATAGCCCTGGCAGACACCGTGACCGAGATGACCATGGTCAAGCATGCATTCCAAGCGGGCATCCCGGCGCAGCGTGGGATTGAGGATTGAATGCGCCCCATTCACCTTGCACCCTTTCCATGCACTGGTGCGTCCCAGCGCATGGACTTTCTCAGAAAAAAAATTTAGCTTATGACGATTGATTCACCCCCCAAACCCACCATCAGCCCCTACAAACACCATGTGCTGCTGTGCACCGGCCAACGCTGCGGGGAGGAGGGGGCAGGACAGGCGTTGTATGACAGCTTATGGACCAAGCTCAAGGCGGCCGGCATACACGAGGGGCCGGAGCGAACCAAATTCAACAGCGTCAACTGTTTTGGGGCTTGCAAAGGCGGCCCAGTGATGTGTGTGCAGCCGCAGGGCATCTGGTACTACAACGTGACACCGGCCAATTTAGATCTCATCATTGCCGAGCATCTTGTGGGTGACCAAGCGGTGCAGGAGTTGGTTTTTCACCAGAGCCCTGAGGCTAGTGATTCCGCGCAGCGCGGCAGTGCTGGATGAGTCTGTGGGTTTGACCACATTCATTTCCACGCCCGATGCGGCCATGCTGTGTCTGCCTGTGCTGGCATTGCTGGCGGCGCTGGCGATAGACCATTTTCTCGGCGAGCCGCCGGTGCGCTTTCACCCGGTGGTGTGGATGGGCAATTACCTTACCTGGGCCGGCGAGCAGGTGCAATCCCTGAGCCGCCAGACTTTAGCCGCTGGTGGTGCGGCTATCGAAAACGAACCGGCCGACTTACCCGCATTCGCCCTCGGCGCACTGGCATGGTTATGGGGTATTTTGCTGGTGGGTGCTGCGGCGTATGCCATCGAACAAAGCGTGTTGGCATGGCTGGAGCCGTTAAGCTGGGCGGGCCTGCTGCTGGCTGCGCTGCTGCTGGGTCTGGTGCTCAAACCGGCATTGGCTTGGGCTATGTTGCGCACCGAGACGCAGGCCGTAGAACTTGCCCTCAGTGGCTTGCCCGATGGCTCACTGGCGCGGGGCCGGGAGCGATTGCGTTTTCTGGTCAGCCGGGATGTGACCGATTTTAGCGAGGTACAGGTAAGAGAAAGCGTCATTGAGTCGCTGGCGGAAAACCTGAACGACTCCGTGGTAGCACCGATATTTTGGTTTGTCGTACTGGGCCTTCCCGGTGCGCTGATGTACCGCTTTGCCAATACGGCCGATGCCATGTGGGGCTACCCTGGTATGTACCGTGGACGCAACTGGCAATGGGCCGGAAAGTGGGCAGCACGCGCAGACGATGTGCTCAGCTGGCTGCCGGCGCGTATCACCGCCTTGCTGCTGGCGCTGGCTGCGGCAGGTGTGTCCTTCGCGCAGTTGTACCGCGACGCGGCCCGTACACCGTCACCCAACAGCGGCTGGCCCATGGCTGCGATGGCGATGGCGCTGGGTTGCAGTCTGAGCAAGCCACAGGTCTATGTCCTGAATGCGCCAGGCCGCGAGCCCCAAGCGGCGGACACCGAGCGCGCCATCCGGCTGGCGGGCCGGGCGTTGCTGATGGGCGTGGCGGGCCTGGTGATGTTTACCTTGGTAGGCATGCTGAAGGGCTTGCCATGACCATGCAAGGCGAAAAGGTCATGCGCGTGCACGGTGGTGCCGATGCCTTAGGTGTTGCACGCTTTGATTTCTCCACCAACAGCAACGCTTGCGGCCCCTGCCCGCAAAGCTTGCACGATGTGCAACAGGCCGACACTACGCACTATCCGGACCCGGATTACCGCGACTTGCGCCAGGCGCTGGCAGACTTTCATGCGGTGGATGTCCGGCGCATTGTGCTGGCGGCCAGTGCCAGCGAGTTCATCTTCCGTATCAGCGCGCTCGCGGCGCAAAGGGCAAGCGCACGGGGCGAAATTGCCCAGGTCTGGCTGCCTGCTTGCGCGTATGGCGACTATGCCTATGCCGCGCAGGCATGGGGTTTGCGTCAGGTGCAGGACCCGCAGGCGGCGCAGCTGCTGTGGGCGTGTGAGCCGTCGAGCCCGCTGGGTCAGTCACATACTGACTGGCCAGCCTGGTTGCATCAGCCGCACAGTACGCCGCAGCCACCTGCTGCGCAACTGGTGCTCGATTGCGCGTATGCGCCATTACAATTACAAGGTCAGTCTTCCCTGACCAATGCGCAGCGTGACAGGGTCTGGTGTTTGTGGACCCCTAATAAGGCGCTAGGCTTGACAGGCGTGCGTGCTGCGTATGCGATTGCACCACTGAACGCAGACGCAGAGGTGCAGTCGCTGCGAGCGCTCGCACCTTCCTGGCCTTTAGGCGCGCACGGTGTGGCCATGTTGCAGAACTGGGTGCAAACCGATACCCAGGCATGGCTGACGCAAAGCCGCAGTTTGCTTCAAGCCTGGAAGCAACGCCAGTTGATGGCCCTGAAAGAATTAAACTGGGATTGTTTGCCCAGTCTGGCCAATTTTTTCTGTGCCCGTTCGCTTACAGATATAGATCTGCCGGCGCTGCGCGCAGCAGGCATCAAATTACGTGACGCCTCGTCCCTGGGCTTGCCAGGCTTTTTCCGGCTTGCGGTGTTGCCGCCATTAGCGCAGGATGCGTTGTTCGCCCAGTTGCAGCGTTACTTGCAAGTGGGCAAAGTGCAACAAAAGGATGGGGTGTGAGCGCGCGTTGTGTCATGGTGCTGGGCACTACCAGCGGCGCAGGTAAAAGCTGGCTGACCACCGCCTTGTGCCGCTACTACGCACGCCAAGGGCTAAAGGTCGCACCATTCAAAGCGCAGAACATGAGCAACAACGCACGGGTGGTGGCTTCCAGTAACGGTCAGGGCGAGATTGGCAGCGCACAATACTTTCAAGCACTGGCCGCGCATGCTTTTCCAGATGTGCGCATGAACCCGTTACTCTTAAAGCCCGAGCGCGATAAGCACAGCCAGGTGGTCATGCTCGGACATGTGGACGAGGTGTTGACGCACATGCCTTGGCGCGAGCGCAGCAATCATGTGTGGCCGCGGATTGCAGCTGCGCTCGACGAATTGATAGCCGACCACGATGTAGTGGTCATCGAAGGCGCAGGTTCGCCTGCTGAAATCAATTTGTCCAGCAGCGACATCGTCAATATGCGCATCGCTTTGCACGCGAATGCGGCCTGCCTGCTGGTGACCGACATCGACAAAGGCGGCGCGTTTGCGCATCTGTACGGTACCTGGGCTTTGTTGCCGACCCATGAGCGCGCACTGCTGCGTGGCTTTGTATTGAACAAGTTTCGTGGTGATGCTTTATTGCTATCGCCTGCACCGCAGATGTTGCAAGACCTGACTGGTGTGCCCACGGTGGCGACTTTGCCGATGTGGTGGCAGCACGGCTTGCCGGAGGAGGACGGCGTGTTTGACGAGCGCAGTATCGCCAGCGGTGCGGTACGAACGACGATAGCTGTCATCGCCTATCCGCGCATCAGCAACCTTGACGAATTTCAACCATTAAAAAATATTCCAGGTTTGCGCTTGCAATGGGTACGCAGCCCGGCAGACCTGGTCGGTTTGAAGCCCATTGATTGGATCATCCTGCCCGGCTCCAAGCACACCAGCGGCGACTTGGCCTGGTTGCGCGCGCAAGGCCTAGATACTGCAATTGCACAGCATGCACAACAGGGCGGAGCGGTGCTAGGTATTTGCGGCGGTCTGCAAATGCTGGGCGAAGCTTTGATTGACCCGCACGGCATTGACGGCAACGCGCCTGGCTTGGGTCTACTGCCTCTAGTCACAGTGTTTGAAACCAACAAAATCGTGCGGCATACGCAGGCCTGTTTTTCAGATGCTCTGGCAGCTTGCACTACATCAACGTTCGCGCCGCTGGCCGGTGTCACGGTAGCGGGCTATGAAATCCACAACGGCCAGACGCAGCAGCACGCAGACATGGCGCAGGCCGGTATCGTGGCGCACGCTGCCTTGCCCGATGGCCTAGGCTGGTACAACGCGCAGGGTAATGTCTTGGGTGTGTATGTGCACGGTTTGTTTGAGGACGCCGCTGCCGTGCAAGCTTTGTTCGGCGCGGGCCGCGCGCAGCCGGTGCCAACGCTGGATAGCGTGTTCGAGGGTCTGGCAGACTATGTGCAAGTGCACTTTGAGCCCGGCGTGTTGGATGCCCTGATTTGTTGATTTCTTCTACCCTACTGGAAAATTTCCGCCCTATGAATACAACCCAACCTACCCTCAGAAATCTGCACGACCAAGCATTGAACAGCGTATTGCAGGATGCCATAGACAACAAAACCAAGCCACCGGGCTCGCTTGGTCGCCTCGAAGCACTAGCGGTACAAATCGGCGAAATTCTGGGCACAGATAAACCCGTGCTGGAACATCCGCAAATGGTGGTGTTTGCCGCCGACCACGGGCTCACAGCGCAAGGCATATCAGCCTTTCCTGCGGATGTGAGCTGGCAGATGGTTGAAAACTTTTTGGCCGGCGGCGCAGCGGTCAGCGTACTGGCGCGTCAACACGGCTTAGCTTTGACGGTGGTCGATTGCGGAGTCAACCGCGATTTTTTAGCGGGTCTGCCTGCGGGCACACCACGCCCGGGTTTGCTGGTGCGCAAAGTGGCGGGCGCAGAGCACGGCACGGCGGATTCTTCGCAAGGCGTGGCGATGACGCCATCGCAATGCGAACAAGCCATACGCAACGGCATGGAACTGGTGCGCGACATACCTGGCAATGCATTGCTGCTGGGTGAAATGGGCATTGGTAACACCTCGGCCGCTTCTTTGTTGTTGGCGCGTTTGGCGGGGCTGGATATAGCATTGTGTACCGGCGCGGGCACTGGCTTGGATGCGGCGGCCGTGGCGCGCAAATGCGAGGTCTTGCGCCAGGTGTTGGCGCTGCATGCAGATGCGACGCAGCCCTTGGACGCACTGGCCTCGTTCGGCGGGCTGGAGATAGCCACCATGACCGGCGCGATATTGCAAGCGGCAGTTCAGCGACGGGTGATTGTGGTGGACGGTTTCATTGCCAGTGCGGCGGTGCTGGTGGCGCATGCGTTGCAGCCGCTGGTCTTGCAGCGCTGCGTGTTTGCGCACCGCTCGGGCGAGCGCGGTCATGAATTCATGTTGCAACACTTAGGCGTGCATGCCTTGTTGGATCTGGGCTTGCGCCTAGGCGAAGGGTCTGGCGCAGCGCTGGCCTGGCCGCTGTTGCAGTCTGCCTGCGCCATTCTTCGCGAGATGGCCAGCTTTGCCTCGGCCGGCGTGTCTGAAAAATCCACACCTGTCGTCGCATGAAAGCCTTGCGCCATTTCCTGCTGGCGCTGCAATTTTTCACCCGCATTCCGGTCACCGGTAGGCTGGCCGATTGGGTGGGATTCAGCCAGGCCATGTTGCGCGCCAGTGCTGCGTACTTCCCGGCGGTCGGCGTGGTGGTCGGTGGCTTGGTGGTGCTGTTGACGGCGGCGCTGATGCATTACTTGCCCGCTACTTACGCACCCTTGGCAGCGGCAGCGCTGGGCACGACGTGGAGCGTGTGGCTGACCGGCGCTTTTCATGAAGACGGTCTGGCTGATGTGGCCGACGGCTTGGGCGGCAGCTATGACCGTGAGCGTGCGCTCATCATCATGAAAGACTCGCGCGTCGGCGCTTTCGGCGCGATTGCCGTGGTGTTGATTTTGCTTAACAAAGTGGCGCTGCTGGCCTTGCTCGGTGCGGTCGGCCTGGTTTGGATGTGTTTTGCTTTGATGGCTGGTCATGTGATTTCGCGCACCTGGCCATTGCTCATAATTAGATGGCTGCCACATGTGGGCGACGAAGCGGGATCCAAGTCCAAGCCTTTGGCCGATCAAATCAGCACAAGCAGTTTGGCCGTCGCTTTGTTCTGGTGTGCAGGTGCACTCGCCTTGAGTACCTGCATCGCAGCGGCTGTGTTAACCGGATCCGATCCGCTAACGCTGGCAATTACGCAAGTGCTGCCCGTGCTGAAAGTCTTGGCCTTCGGTAGTCTTGCCAGCGCATTGATCTTTGTTTATTTGTTACGTTTGTTTGCCCGGCGTTTGCAAGGCTTTACGGGCGACTGCCTGGGTACCACGCAACAGGTGTGTGAAATTGCGTTTTACCTGGGCTGCACGCTGGCTTTAGGTAGCGGCCATTAAGCGCCGGCGGCAAAAGCACTATGGCGCTGTGGATAGTCAGACACGCCAAGCCGCTGATCGCCAGTGGCGTCTGTTACGGCGCGTTGGATGTAGCGGCGGATACACAACACACCTTGCTAGTTGCCCATGCATTGGCGCAAGCGCTGCCACTAAATTGCAACGTTTGGGTGTCGCCCTTGCGGCGTTGCATGCAACTGGCCGATGCTCTGTCAGACATACGGCCTGAATTGAATACGCAGACTGACACGCGCTTGAGAGAAATGGACTTCGGCACATGGGAGGGCGTGGCCTGGGACGCGATTCCCCTGGCAGCCATGCAAGCCTGGACCGATGATTTCGGCGCACACCGCTTTGGCGGTGTGGAAAGCGCTAACCAGGTATTGGCCCGGGTTACAGACCTGTGGGATGCCGCGCGGCAACATCCTGATGCACCCCAGGTGTGGATTACCCATGCCGGAGTGGCGCGCGCCGTGCGCTTGCTGTCACAAGGGTTCCGAAGCGTTAGCAGCGCCAGCCAATGGCCTAAGGATGCGCCCAGCTATGGAGAGTGGTGGCGCATTGATATTTAAACCAGCTAAGTGGCAAGGTTGGCCTGAAATTTTGCCTTTTGAAACGCGCCTTACGATGGCCCTGCTACCCGTAACTACTTGCCGATTTCCTCTTTTATTTTGATGCTTTGCACGGTCTGAACAACGAAATTTCATTCAGCTTGGTTCAAAGCCTGTTTTGCCTTCATCCGCAAATTCATGGCTCGGAACCAAGTCCGAAAAAGTCATGAGGTTTTGAGACAAAAGGGGTTTGAGACGACTTTCCCAGGCTGCTGCGGCAGGTCGCAGTCAGGAGCTCAAAGCAAAAAGCCCCGCGTGGTGCGGGGCCTGAGGCTGCCTCAAGGCCTGCTGAGCAGGTTTGAGGTCTTTGTACTGGCGGAGGAGGAGGGATTCGAACCCTCGGTAGTGTTGCCACTACGCCTGATTTCGAGTCAGGTACATTCGACCACTCTGCCACCCCTCCGGATTCGGTTTCATTTGTCGAAGGCGAGATTCTAGCAGAGCCTATCAAGGCTTTTTAGGCACCATCACCGCAGCATTTCGTGGGGCCATGGTCATCGACACCACGCTGCTGGCCAACATGCCGCCATCGACCATTTCGAACGTGGCCGTACGCTCTTGCCGGGTCATGACCATGAAGCTGTTTTTGCCACGCACCGAAGACACCAACGTCCAGCCATTGGCTGGATAAGTCTCCAGGAAGAATCGGTAAGCGGCATCAAAATCGCGCCCCACATCAAGCACCACCCGGCCCACCCAATTGTCTCCGGCACCGATGATCAAGGACTGATCGACCCGAATCATGGCTCCGGGTGGCAATGGCAACGGCCCAAGCAACTGCAGCGGATTCTGAACCTGGCCATCCAGACCCACTCCCACAGAAGTCGTGTTGCTTGTTGTGTTCGCACAGCCCGCCAAGCCAGCGACCGAAAGAATTGCCCACAGCAAAAGTTGCATGCCATTCATCATCGCACTCCAGGTGATTGCCAAAAATACGTCAAACGCTCAGCCGCGCCAAGCCGCCCAAGTAAGGACGCAGGACCTCCGGCACCGTTACCGAGCCGTCGTCGTTCTGATAATTTTCCAAAACCGCCACCAGCGCACGGCCCACGGCCAGGCCCGAACCGTTCAAGGTATGGACCAGCTCGTTTTTGCCTTGCGCGTTCTTGAAGCGAGCCTGCAAACGGCGTGCTTGGAAGGCCTCGCAGTTGGACACGGAGCTGATCTCGCGGTAGGTGTTTTGCGCAGGCACCCAGACCTCGAGGTCATAGGTCTTGCTCGCGCCAAAGCCCATGTCCCCCGTGCACAGGCTCATCACGCGGTAGGGCAGGCCCAGCTTTTGCAAAATGGCTTCGGCGTGGCCTGTCATGGCTTCGAGCGCTTCGTAGCTTTGCTCAGGGTGCACGATCTGCACCATCTCGACTTTGTCGAACTGGTGTTGTCGGATCAGGCCGCGCACATCACGCCCGCCGCTGCCCGCTTCGGACCGAAAGCACGGGGTGTGTGCCGTGAGCTTGATGGGCAAATCCGCCTCGGCCAACACTTCGTCGCGCACGACGTTGGTGAGCGTCACTTCTGAGGTGGGAATCAGGTACAGCGCCTGGCTTTCTTCGCCCTCTTGACCACCTTTGTTGGCGGCAAACAGATCGGCTTCAAACTTGGGCAGCTGGCCCGTGCCGCGCAGCGTCTCAGCGTTCACGATGTAGGGGGTGTAGCACTCGGTGTAGCCATGCTCGCTGGTCTGCACATCCAGCATGAACTGCGCCAGCGCCCGGTGCAAACGTGCCACCGGGCCGCGCATGAAGGTGAAACGCGAGCCGGTCAACTTGGTGCCGGTGGCAAAGTCCAAGCCCAACTTCTCGCCGATGTCCACGTGGTCCTTGAGCTCGAAATCAAAACTGCGCACTGTGCCCCAACGGCGCACCTCGATGTTGCCTTCTTCGCCCTCGCCCACCGGCACGCTCTCATGCGGCAAATTGGGCACGGCCAACAGCAGGTCTTGCAGTTCGGCCTGAAGCACCTCAAGGCGCTGCGCCGAAGCGTCCAATTCGTCCTTGATCGCACCGACTTGCGCCATGACGGCTTCGGCCTCGGCGTGCTGGCCCTTGCCCTTGAGCATGCCAATTTGCTTGGACAGGCTGTTGCGCTGGCTTTGCAGCTCTTCGGTTCGGGTTTGCAGCGTTTTGCGTTCGCCTTCGAGCGCGCGAAACGCGTCCACGTTCAGGAAGAGCTGAGGATTTTTTCGAGTCTGTAAACGCGCAACCACGGCGTCCAGGTCTTTGCGGAGAAGAACAATATCAAGCATGGGGCGATTGTAGTGAGCCAGCTTCCGGACTTTCTGAGGTGTCCAGCTTCAAACCCTTGGGCAGTGGGAACTTGATGGTTTCCTGAATGCCGTCCAAAGTGCGCACCGACACCGCGCCCATGGCACGCAAGCGCTGAATCACGTCTTGCACCAGCACATCCGGAGCCGAGGCGCCGGCGGTGAGCCCCACTTTTTGGGCGCCTTCAAACCAAGTGGCGTCCAAGTCGGCGGCGCTGTCCACCATGTAGGCAGGCGTGCCCAATCGGTCGGCCAGCTCGCGCAGGCGGTTGCTGTTGGAACTGGTCGGGCTGCCCACCACGATCACCACGTCCACCATGGGGCTCATGAGCTTGACGGCATCTTGCCGGTTCTGGGTGGCATAGCAAATGTCCTGCTGCTTGGGTTCGCGCACCTGCGGAAAGCGGGCCCTGACGGCCGCCACGATCTCGGCCGCATCGTCCACGCTCAAGGTAGTTTGCGTCACCACCGCCAGCAACTCGGTCTGCACAGGTTGCACCTTGGCCACGTCTTCCACGTCTTCCACCAGGTGGATGCCGCTGTCAAGTTGGCCCATGGTGCCCTCCACCTCGGGGTGACCCTTGTGCCCGATCATGATGAATTCATAGCCCTCTTTGTGCAGTTTGGCAAGTTCCACATGCACCTTACTCACCAGCGGGCAGGTGGCGTCAAAAATCCTGAATCCGCGCTCTACCGCTTCGTCCTGGATCGCCCGGCTCACCCCATGGGCGCTGAAAATCAGCGTGGCACCGGGCGGCACATCAGACAACTCTTCAATGAAGATCGCGCCCTTTTTTTTCAAATCGTCCACCACATAGGTGTTGTGCACGATCTCGTGGCGCACATAAATTGGGCGACCAAATTTGGTGAGCGCGTGCTCCACGATGTCGATCGCACGGTCCACCCCGGCGCAAAAGCCACGCGGCTCGGCCAACAGCACTTCGGATGTCATCACAGCACTCCAATCAGTTCAACTTCAAAGGTCACAGGCTGACCGGCCAAGGGGTGGTTGAAGTCAAACTTCACCGCACCCTCCGCGTTCACTTCCAGCACCGTGCCCGCATACGATCCCAAACCGTCCGGCGTGGGGAATTGCACCACATCGCCTGACACATATTTTTCAGTCGGATCACCCAATTCGTTCAGCAACTTGCGGGCCACCCATTGCTGCATGTCGGCAATGCGTTCGCCAAAAGCTTCGCCGGCCGGGATCTCCATCACCACTCGGGTGCCTTCGGCCAAGCCCAACAAGCGCTGCTCGAGGGCGGGTGACAAGGTGCCCGAACCCAGCGACAGGGTGGCGGGCTTTTCATGGAAAGTGTTGATGATGTCGCCCTGCGGCCCGGCCAGGCGGTAATGAAGCGTCAAAAAAGAACCGGGATCAACAGTGGACATAAGGGTTTTCTGGAATGCCGCAAACACGGCTAAACGGGCATAAAGGAGCCATTATTGTAAAAAAACCCGGCCAAGCAGCCCCACCCAAGGGAATAAAAGGACCGAGGTCGCTCCAGGGAGGGGCAATACATGAGCATGAAGGACTTGCCTGTGGACGCGCGCCCGCGCGAAAAATTGCTCGCCCGTGGCCCTCAGGCCCTGAGTGATGTGGAGTTGCTGGCCATCTTGCTGCGCACCGGCATGGTGGGCAAAAACGTCTTCCAGCTGTCCGAAGAATTACTCGGGCCCGACGGCATCGCGGGCTTGCTGCAGGCCACGGCGCAGTCACTCCAATTGGTCAAAGGCCTGGGGCCCGCCAAACAGGCCGAGTTGCTGGCCGTGTTCGAGCTGTCGCGTCGTGCCCTGAGCCAGCGCCTGAAAGAACGCGAGGTTTTTCACACGCCAGGGGCCGTCAAACAGTATTTGCAGTTGCAACTGGCCCACAAAAACCACGAAGTCTTTGCGGTGCTGTTTCTGGACAGCCAAAACCGCATGCTGGCCTTGGAGGAGCTTTTTCGGGGGACGCTGAGCCAAACCAGCGTGTACCCGCGTGAAGTGGTCATGCGCGCCCTGCACCACCAGGCGGCCGCCGTGGTGCTGTCGCACAACCACCCCAGCGGCTCGGTGCAGCCCAGCCGTGCCGACGAGCACCTGACCAAGACCCTCAAGGCGTCCCTTGCGCTGGTGGATGTGCGCGTGCTCGACCACATCATCGTGGGACAAGGCCAGACCCTGTCGATGGCGGAGCAGGGGCTGATGTGAGGGACCGCTAAACTCGGTGTTTTTCCATTTTTGAATCCCGTCATGTCCCACTACCACCTCTACGCCATCGGCAACGCCTTGGTCGACACCGAATACGAAGTCTCCGATGAACTGCTGAGCGCCATGGGCGTGAGCAAACGGCACATGACGCTGATCGACACCCCACAACGCGCCGAACTGCTGACCCATGTGCAAGGCCTGCACGCCCGCCGCACCGGCGGCGGCTCAGCGGGCAACACGGTGGTGGCGCTGGCCCAATTGGGCGGCAAAGCGTTTTATTCGTGCCGCGTGGCCGACGACGAATTGGGCGCCTACTACACACAAGATCTGCAAACCAACGGCGTGGCCTCCAACCTGACCCACACACAGGCACAAGCAGGCCAAACCGGCAGCTGCATGGTGCTGGTCACCCCCGACGCCGAGCGCAGCATGTGCACCTTTTTGGGAGCGACCTCACAGCTGGATGCCAAAGCCTTGCACCCGCAAGACATCGCCAAGTCCAAAATTTATTACATGGAAGGCTATCTGGCCGCCTCGCCCACGGGCCTCGAGGCCGCCGTGCAAGGCCGCCAAATCGCCATCGAGCACCAAGTAGCCACGGCCCTCACCCTCAGCGACGTGAGCATGATCAACTTCTGCCGCGCAGGCCTCGAAGCCATGATCGGCAACGGTTTGGACTATTTGTTTGCCAACGAAGAAGAAGCGCAAACCTGGTGCGGAACCACCGACCTGGACACCATCATTGGCCAGCTGTCGGCTTTGGCCAAAACCGTGTGCCTGACGCGTGGCCCCAAGGGCTGCATCGTGGTGCAAGGCAACCAGCGCATCGAAGTGCCCGCCGTGCCCACCAAGGCGGTGGACACCAACGGCGCAGGCGACATGTTTGCCGGTGCCTTTTTGTACGGCATCACCCACGGCCAAAGCCCGGCGCAAGCGGCCGCCTTGGCCAACCGCGCAGCCGCCGCGGTGGTCAGCCAGCACGGCAACCGCCTGACGGCTGCACAAATGCAGCAGATTCACGCCGACTTCCAGAAGGCCTGAGCATGAAAAAAATACTGCTTTTGGGTTCTGGTGAACTCGGCAAAGAATTCGTCATCAGCGCCAAACGCCTGGGTTGCCACGTGATCGCCTGCGACAGCTATGCCGGTGCACCCGCCATGCAAGTGGCCGACGAGTTTTGCGTCTTCAGCATGCTGGACGAAGCGCCTCTGCGCGCCGCGATTGCCAAATACCAGCCCGATTTGATCGTGCCCGAGATCGAAGCCATCCGCACCGAGGTGCTGCTGGATGTGGAAAAACAAGGCTTTGAGGTCATCCCCAGCGCCCGCGCCGCCAACCTGACCATGAACCGCGACCGCATCCGCGATGTGGCCGTGGGCTTGGGCGTGCGCACCGCCCAATTCAGCTACGCCGACTCGGCCGCCGAGCTGCTGGCCCGTGCCACCGAGATCGGCTTCCCGGTCGTGATCAAACCGGTCATGAGTTCATCGGGCAAGGGCCAAAGCGTGGCCAAGACGGCCGACGATGTGCAAGCCAGTTGGGACTACGCCTGCGCCGGCATGCGCGGCGACCGCCAGAAAGTCATCGTCGAAGAATTCATCCACTTCGAGTTTGAAATCACCCTGCTCACCGTGCGCCAGCGCCAAGGGCCCACGCTGTTTTGCCCACCCATTGGCCATGTGCAAGAGCGCGGCGACTACCAATACAGCTGGCAACCCCAGGGCATGAAGCCCGAGCAACTGTTGGCAGCGCAGCAAATGGCTGAAAAAGTCACCACCGACTTAGGCGGCGCAGGCCTATTTGGCGTGGAGTTTTTCGTGACGAAAGACGAAGTGATCTTCAGCGAACTGAGCCCCCGCCCGCACGACACTGGCATGGTCACCCTCATCAGCCAAAACCTGAGCGAATTTGATTTGCACGCCCGCGCCATTTTGGGCCTGCCGATCCCGAACATTGAGTGTGTGGAAGGTGCCAGCGCCGTGGTCTTGGCCGACAAGGAGGGTGTCAACCCGACATTCACGGGCGTTGAAGCCGCTTTGGCTGAACCCGGCGTGGACGTGCGCATCTTCGGCAAACCCACCACCCGCCCCTACCGACGCATGGCGGTGGCGCTGGCACAAGGTGCCAATGCGCTGCAGCGGGCGCGTGAGGCAGCGGCCAAAATTTCGGTCGTGGTGGCAGCGCCATGAGCACCATCCTTGTCACGGGCGGCGCAGGTTACATCGGCTCGCACACGGCGGTGGAACTGTTGAACGCGGGGCACCAGGTGGTCATCGTCGACAACCTGTGCAACAGCAGCGCCAAGGTGCTCGACCGGATCGAGGCCCTCGCGGGCAAGAACTTCAGCTTTGTCCAAGCCGATGTGCGCGACAGCGCCGCACTCGACCGGATTTTTGCCGAGCACCGCATCGACGGCGTCATCCACTTCGCGGGCCTCAAAGCCGTGGGCGAGTCGGTGGCGCAGCCCCTGCGCTACTTTGACAACAACATCGGCAGCACCTTGGCCTTGCTGCAAGCCATGGACCGTGCGAACGTGCGCCGCATCGTGTTCAGCTCATCGGCCACGGTGTACGGCGACCCCGAGCAGGTGCCCATCACCGAAAGCAGCCGCCTGCAAGTGACCAACCCCTACGGCCGCACCAAGCTGATGTGCGAGGACATCCTGCGCGACCTGCAGGTGTCCGACCCGCGCTGGCAAGTGGCCATCTTGCGTTACTTCAACCCGGTGGGCGCGCACATCAGCGGCACCATCGGCGAGCACCCGAACGGCATCCCCAACAACCTGATGCCCTTCATCACGCAAGTGGCAGTGGGGCAACGTGAATTTTTGAGCATCTTCGGCCAGGACTACCCCACGCCCGATGGCACGGGAGTGCGCGACTACATCCATGTGGTCGATCTGGCGCAAGGCCATTTGGCGGCGTTGAACCACCTGCAAAACCAGCAAGCCAGCATCACCGTCAACCTGGGAACTGGCAGGGGCGTGAGTGTGAAAGAACTGGCCGACACCTTTGCCCGCGTGACGGGTGTGCCCGTGCCCTACCGATTTGTGGACCGCCGCCCCGGTGATGTGGCCGCCTGTTATGCCGACTCGCGCCTGGCTAAAGAAGCGCTGGGCTGGCAGGCGCAACTGGGCGTTGATCGCATGTGCCAAGACGCCTGGCGCTGGCAATCGAACAACCCCCAAGGGTATTGACCCAGGCAAAGGCCCTGGAATGGTGGCACGCCATGGTCTGGACGCATGACCCTTGAGCGTGGGGTCCTCTCAGCGCAGGCGGGACCTGCATGCAAGCGACTTATTTCAGCAAGCTCAAGAGGTATTGGCCGTAACCGTTTTTAGCCAAGGGCGCGGCCAGTTTTTGCACGGCCGCCGCATCGATCCACTTTTGCGTGAAAGCAATTTCCTCCGGGCAAGCCACCATCAGGCCTTGGCGCTTTTGCAGCGTGGCAATGAAGCCTGCGGCTTCCAGCAAGCTGTCGTGTGTGCCTGTGTCCAACCAGGCATAACCCCGACCCATGATTTCCACGTTAAGCTGGTTGAGCTCAAGGTAGCGCTTGTTCACATCGGTGATTTCCAGCTCGCCACGGGGGGAAGGCTGGATGTCGGCCGCGATATCGCACACTTGCTGGTCGTAAAAATACAGACCCGTGACGGCGTAATTGCTCTTGGGGGCCTTGGGCTTTTCTTCAATGCTCAAGGCACGTTGCTGGTCATCAAAATCCACCACCCCATACCGCTCCGGGTCGTGCACATGGTAGGCAAACACACTGGCGCCGTGAGTGCGTTCATTGGCATTGGCCAAGAGCCTCACCAAATCATGGCCGTAATAAATGTTGTCGCCCAGCACCAAGGCGCTCGGGCTGTTGCCCACAAAGTCCTTGCCAATGATGAAAGCCTGGGCCAAGCCATCGGGGCTGGGCTGCACCGCGTACTGGATGTTCATGCCCCACTGGCTGCCGTCGCCCAGCAGTTCATTGAAACGCGGGGTGTCTTGCGGCGTGCTGATCAGCAGCACATCGCGAATGCCCGCCAGCATGAGCGTGGTCAGCGGGTAATACACCATGGGCTTGTCGTACACCGGCATGAGCTGCTTGCTCACCGCTTGGGTCACGGGGTACAGACGGGTGCCAGAGCCGCCTGCGAGGATGATGCCTTTTCGATTCGTCATGCGTTGTATTTTAGAACACCCGGTTCTACATGGACGGGCAATGCCGGGGCCCTCAACAACGAATGGTCGTAAAAAAACCGCCCGAAGGCGGTGTGCATGAACCCAAGCGGACGGCACAGTCCACTCGAGCCAGCCTGGGCATCAGGCCTTTTTGGCCCAAGCCGAGCACCAGCCTTTGGCAGTCACTTGCTTGCCTGCAAACAGGGGGCAACCACCGGCCGCAGCACCGGCCTTGGCTTGGAACAAGGCACAGTTGGCGCAGTTGGCACCCGCCGCCATTTTTGGAAATTTGGCTTTATCGACCTTGCTGGCGTCGGCTTTGTAAGCCAGGCCCGCAGCTTGCGGGTCTTTTTCGTCGACCATGGCTTGGGCTGCCGCCTCGCCGACCGCCAGAACGGCCGTGGCAGCGGTGGCCACTTGCATCATGAAAACACGGCGGGTGGAGGGGGTGGAAGTGAAACGGGACATGCGGGACTCCTGGAAGGGTTTGTCAAAAAATTACTGCGCAGTTCATTGTGCGCCACATCAGTTACCTTGTCACGCGGGGCGTGATACCCGAGCAAATCACACAGGAAAGTCCGGGCTTTTCAGGTCACCCGCCAAGGGCAGGGGCATGTCAAAATGCGGTCTGAGTTTCAAACGCATCTGACACAAAGGTTTTGACATGCTGCAACTGCTCATTGGATTGGTCCTTTTTTTGGGCATTCACTCATTGCAAAGCTTGGCCCCGCAGATGCGCCAAAACGGCATCGCCCGCTGGGGTGCGCTGGGTTTCAAGGCCGTTTACGCCGCAGTTTCCGTGCTCGGGCTTTATTTGCTGGTGCATGGCTACAGCCAAGCCCGGCTCGACCCGATGGTGCTTTGGACGCCGCCACGCGGCATGCAGCACGCCACCATTTTGCTGATGTGGCTGTCCATGGTCTTGTTGTTGGCCAGCTATGTGCCCGGCAACCAGATCAAAGCCAAACTGCGTCACCCCATGACCTTGTCGGTCAAAGTCTGGGCGCTGGGCCATTTGCTGTCGAACGGCAACTTGGCCGATGTGCTCTTGTTCGGTGGTTTCCTCATCTGGGCGGTGTTGGTCTTTCGCGCCGCTCGCAAGCGCGACCGCCACAGCCTGCACAGCGCGCCTGAGGGCAAGATCGTGAGCACCTTGATCACGGTAGCGCTGGGCACAGGCGTCTGGGCGGCATTTTTGATGGGTGGCTTGCACCTGTGGCTGGTGGGCGTGATGCCCTTCACACGGGCCGGCTGAGCCAACCACGTCGCGAAGGACTTGACGGCCTTCAAACCGTTGGATTTAAAAAAATTGACTTTTATTCCATAGAGGAATATAATATCGGGTTGTTCAATATGACCTCTTGGACAATACGCATTCTGCCCATAAGGCGTTTGCACCAGCATCGATTGACCTCGACCACCTTGCCCTGTTGAGCTGCAGGCTCAGGTACTTTTCTCACAGCTCTGCGCAAGCCCCTGGATGGTTTGCGACTCGATTGACTTTGATTTCTCCGATTTCCACCCGAACGGGCTCACCGGTCGTTTTGCCCTCGACACCCCCTTTTTGTTCTGGCCTTGGCCGAACCTCTGCCTTAGCCGCTGCGCAACGCGTCCTCGACACGACGCGCGACTGGCTGCAAAACAGTCCTAACTCCCAACCCATGTGCTGAAATCGCAAGGCTTTGCACGGTTCCCTGCGGCTTCTCTCAAGAAGTCGCTTTTCCCAGCATGTCGGCTTTGTTTTGAAGCCGCCATGCCACCTCTCTGAAAGGCTCAACCATGAGCAGCAAAATTTACGTGGGCAACTTGCCTTACACCATCGACGACGCCAGCTTGCGTCAAAACTTTTCTGAGTTTGGCGGCGTCTTGTCGGCCAAAGTCATGATGGACCGCGACACCGGTCGCTCCAAAGGTTTCGCCTTTGTCGAAATGTCCAGCGCCGAAGAAGCCCAAGCCGCCATCACCGGCCTGAACGGCATGTCGGTCAGCGGTCGCTCGATCGTGGTGAACATCTCCAAGCCCAAAGAGCCCAGCACCGGCTACGGCAGCGGCTACCGCGACACCCGCAACTGATCTTTTCAGACGCCCTCAAAAAAGCCGCTTCACAGCGGCTTTTTTGTATCTGCGCAGCCCCAACACCGCGATGTTGAGCACAGCAGGCTAGCCGTGGCCGGTGTTGAACTGCAAGGCGGCGAGGCTGGCGTAAAGCCCTCCTTTGGCTTGCAACTCGGCGTGGGTGCCTTGCTCCATCAAGCGGCCGCGCTCCAGCACCCAGATCACATCGGCGCGTTGCACCGTGGCCAGGCGGTGCGCAATCACCAGCGTAGTGCGGCCGACCATGGCTTTGTCGAGGGCGGCTTGCACCATTTTTTCGCTTTGCGCATCGAGCGCGCTGGTGGCTTCATCCAGCAATAAAAGCGGCGGGTTCTTCAAAATGGCCCGCGCAATGGCGATGCGCTGACGCTGACCGCCAGACAGGCGCACACCCCGGTCACCCAAATAGGTGTCAAAACCCTCGGGCAGCTCGCGGATGAACTCTTGCGCATAAGCCGCTTCTGCGGCTGCGTGCACGTCTTCCAGGCTGGCCTCGGGGCGGCCGTAGCGGATGTTCTCGATCACCGTACCGGAAAAAATCACGGGTTCCTGCGGCACGATGGCCATGCGCTCGCGCAGGCCTTGCAAGTCCATCTGGTCGATCGGCACGCCGTCTAGAACAATGCGGCCCGATTGCGGGTCATGAAAGCGCATCAGCAAATCGAACAAGGTGGTTTTGCCGGCGCCACTCGGGCCCACCACGGCCACCGTCTGTCCGGATTGAATCTGGCCACTGAGTTGGTCCAGCGCCCAAGTGCCGGGGCGCGAGGGGTAATGAAACCGCAGCGATTCGATCTTGAGCGATGAGCCACCTTGTGGCCAAGCGGCCTTTTGTGGATCGGCGGCGATCTTCAAATTCGACTCGGTGTGCAGCAACTCCATCAGGCGCTCAGTCGCCCCCGCTGCGCGCAGCATGTCGCCATAGACCTCGCCCAACACCGCAAACGCGCTGGCCAGCAAGATCACGTAAAACACCGTCTCGCCCAACTGGCCTGCGGTGCTCGTGCCCGCACGCACGGCCAGCGTGCCCATGTACAGGCCCCACAGCAGCACCGCGCTGGACGCCATGATGATGAAGCCAACCAGCACCGAACGTGCGCGGATGCGCCCCAGTGCCGTGCCCAAGGCTTTCGTGGTCGACTCAATGAAACGACGCGTCTCGCGTCCTTCTGCGGTGTAGCTTTGCACCACGCTGATGGCGTTGAGCACCTCAGAGGCGAGGGCGCTCGAATCGGCCACCCGGTCCTGGTTGGCGCGTGACAAGCGGCGCACGCGGCGGCCCAGGTAGACGCTGGGGAAAATCACCGCCGCCAGCACCGCCACCACCTGCAGCATGAGCACGGGGTTGGTCCACACCAGCATGATCAGCGCACCGGTGCCCATGACCAGGTTGCGCAGACCCATGGAAAACGACGAGCCCACCACGGTTTGCACCAAGGTGGTGTCGTTCGTGAGGCGCGAAAGCACTTCGCCCGATTGCGTGGTTTCAAAAAAAGCGGGACTTTGTTTGAGGACGTGGCCGTACACCGCGTTGCGCAAGTCGGCGGTGATGCGCTCGCCCAACCAGCTCACCATGTAAAAGCGCCCGGCAGAAAACACCGCCAAAGCCGCGGCCACGCCAAACAGTTGCAAAAAGTTGCCCGACAACTGATCGGCCGGTGCACCCGTGGACAGGCCTTGGTCGATCAGTTGGCGCAAGACCCAAGGAAACGCCAGCGTGGTGCCTGCGGCCAGCAACAAAAACAGGGCCGCAAAGCCCAAACCGACGCGGTAAGGCTTGAAGAAAGGGACCAGGCCCGAGAGCGATTTGGGAGATGCAGCCATGAACGATCAGAAAAATCGGGACAAAAACAGGAAAGCGGGTGAGCACTTCAAGCATAACGGCAAACCCACGGATGTCCGGGCGCATTGCGCCGACTTGACTTGTGGGCCGCCCCTCGTCCAGTGGCGCTGCCGCCGTGCCCCCTTCACAGGTCGATCACCACATTGCCCACCGTCTGCCCCTCCTCCACCATGCGGTGCGCCTGCACCACTTGGTCCAGCGCATAGCGCGCCCCGATGCTGTGCTGCAACTGCCCAGCCGCCAGCAGGCTCGACAAACGCGCCACGGCCGCCAAACGGTCGGCAGGTGTCAGGCTGTAGACCAGAAAGAACTTCACGCCCATCGACTGGTAAAGCCAGGGCCGAAATGGCAGCGGTACTTCCAGCGCGTTCGATCCATAGCACACGACCTGACCGTGTGGGGCCAAAGCGCCTTCCGAGGCCCAAGCGGCGGTGGTCGAAAAATCCATGTCGATGATCACATCGGCCCCACGCCCTTGGGTCACAGCCTTGACGCGTTCGGGCACCGATTCGGTCTTGTAAAAAATCGCCTCTTGCATGCCCGCAGAGCGGGCGTGCGCGGCTTTGGCCTCAGAGCCCACGGTGCCGATCACCCGACCGCCCAGCAGCGTCACCATTTGCGTGATGTAGTGGCCCACCGCCGATGAGGCACCGGTGACCAGCACCGTTTGCCCACGCAAATCGCCACTCAAACGCTCGGCCAAGATCACGGCCTGCACCGCCGTCAGGCCCGGAATGCCCATGCAGGCACCAGCTGCAAAGTCAGTGCCTACTGGCAGTACAACCGCCTGGGCTGCAGGCAAGGCGATGTATTGCGCGCAGGTGCCCAAGGCGCGCTGCCACTGGCCGTTCCACAACCACACTCGCTCGCCCACGCGTGAGCCAGGCACGCCAGCACCCACGGCTTCGATCACGCCCGCACCATCGCTGTGCGGCACGATGAGGGGGTCGTTCACGGGACGCGCGCGGCGCGATTTGACGTCTGACGGGTTCACGCCCGAGGTGACCAAACGCACCAACACCTCACCAGCTTGCGGGCTGGGTGTGGGCAAATCGCCCACCTGCATCACGTCTTGGGCTTCGCCGTTGCGGCTGTACCAGGCTGCTTTCATAAAAGGTCTCCTGAGGATGGAAAAAAGGCCTGTTCAGCGCCAGCCGTCCCACAAGAGCTTGCAGCCCGTGAGGAACATGCCCAGACGAATCAGGCGGTAAAACAAATCGGGCTGAAGGTGACGCGCCACGCGCACTCCCAACCACACGCCCATCGGGGCCAGTGGCAAAAGAACCAAAGAGGTCGCAAAGTTGCGCGAGTCCAACAAACCCAGCCAGGCATAGGGCACCCACTTGGCCATGTTGATGAAGAAAAACAGGTACGCCAACGTGCCGGTGTACAAAATGGGTTTGAGTTTTTGGCGCATCACATAGGCGTTGACCGGTGGCCCGCCCGCATGCGCAATAAAGCTGGTGAAACCCGCGGTGATGAGCAAAAGCCCACCCAGCCAGCGCGGCGGTGGTGGGCCGTTGGGGTCGGGTTTGAACAGCATTTGCTGGGCCAGAAACAGCAAAGTAAACGCCCCCACAATGGCCGCCACCCGCTGCGCATCGAGCAGTTTGAACAACAAGGCCCCCAGCACAATGCCCACCATGGCAAAGGGCACCATGAAACGCAGCAGCGCCCGGTCCACGTCCTTGCGAAAAGCGGCCAAGCCCAGCAGGTCCATGACCAGCAAGACGGGCATCAAAATCGCCGCAGCCTGCGGCACCGTGACGGCCAGCGCCATCATGGGCACGGCCAAAGATCCAAAGCCAGCACCAAAACCACTTTTGCTCACCCCCAAGAGCAGCACCGCCGGCACAGCAATCAGGTAGAAAAACGGGTCGGTGATGAGTGGAAAGTTCATGAACATGGGGCTCGACTGGCCATCTTAACGGCCCACTCTCCACGCACCTGTCTCGCGCCTGTCCCAAGGCGCCACCCAAAACCCTGCAACCGCCTGCCCCTTTGCATGGTAAGGCTGACAGTGCTTGCAGACCACCGGACAATAGCTTCTTCACTACTTGTACTTGGACCCCCATGACTCGCTCCGGTTTGAACGTTCTCGGCGGTGAATTGATCCCCTGCTCTTACGACCCGCTCACGGGTTACTTCAGGGACGGCTGCTGCAACACCAACGACGAGGACGCTGGCACGCATGTGATTTGCGCCAAAGTCACGCAGGCTTTTCTGGATTTTTCGGTCGCGCGTGGCAACGACCTGGTCACGCCACGACCTGAATACCGCTTTGCGGGCCTGAAGGCGGGAGACCGCTGGTGCTTGTGCGCCTTGCGCTGGCGCGAAGCCTTGCAGGCCGATGTGGCCCCACCGGTGGTGCTGGAGAGCACGCACGAAAAAGCCTTGAAGTACGTGAGTTTGGCGCAACTGCGCGAGTTCGCCTGGGCACCGCACTGAGCGGACACCGTATCACATCATCATGCTGAGCTGAAACACCGAATTAGGGGCACGAGGCATGATCGGAGCAGGCAAGGGCTTGAGGCGAAACTGCCCCAACATGGAGGACAAGCGCACATCGGTCGGCATGAAGGGCACGGCCACATCGGACAAGGTTTGTGCTTTTAGCAAAGCTTGCATGTTGCTCTGAATAACGCTTTCCAAGGCTTTCATCGGGTGGTCGCCATCGGGGTAGAGGGCATCAAAGCTGTGTAACTCTTCAAAGTGCTGCACCACGTCCCACAAACTGATGTCTTCAGGGTTGCCGCGAATCTGATAGCCGCCGCCCGGGCCGCGGTGGGCTCGGATCAGGTCCGCTTCGCGCAGTTCTTTCAGAATCGATTCGGTGTACGAAGACGACAAACCCAGACCGTTGGCGATCTCTTCGGTGGTCACGGGTTTGACCACCGCACGCGAAGTGATGAACACAGCGATGTCAAGGGCTTTGACGGTTTTCTTCTGGATCATGACGTTCTCCGTTAACGATGAGATATTCTATGACTAAGCAGTCACAAAACAACCCATAATTTTAAGCCAGCAAGAAATTCATGACGTATGCGTGAAATAGCATTACAAAAACACCGAGGACGTGCGGCATGAAACGCCATGTGGCAGCCGTGGTGGCGGTGCTGACCCTCCTGCTGGTGGTCGACAGCCATGTGGACTGGGTGAGCCAAGACGGCGGGAAGCTGCTGGAGGTGAACGGCCAACGCTTTGACCTGAGAGGCTGGGCGGCCGAACAAACACGGGCTTGGCAAATCGATTGCAACGCGGTGACCACGTTGCCCCCCGAAAGCCCCACGGCCCAGACCATCCTGACGGCCATCCAGCAGCACAGCTTGCCCGATTCACGCAGCGCTCGCTGGCTGCAGCTTTTGCAACAAGACGGCTGGAGCGTGGCCGAGGTGGCTTTTGACACCCTCAACCCCAGCCTGGTGGTGCTGCACTTGCAGGGCCATCAGTGGCGTGTGCAAGACCGGGCGGTGTGGAGCGGCTCGACCGCGCCGTGGCACAGCGGCGACCTGGTCCGGCGTTACTTGCGCGAGCAAGCGCCCGGGCTGCCCAAAGCCTTGCTCGGTTGCGTGAAAGTCGATCCGAAGCGTTATGGTCCAGGGCCAGGTGGACTGGGGCCTGTCTCCGCCCTCGGGGTACAGCCATGACGTACCGCGTGGTCTGGTTCAAACGCGACTTGCGCCTGCACGACCATGCAGCGCTCACGCACGCTGCGGCCCAAGGGCCCGTTCTTTGCCTGTACATCGTTGAACCCGATTTGTGGACACAGCCCGATGCGGCTTTGCAGCACTTTGAATTCGTGCGCGAATCTTTGACCGAGCTGGACCGGGATCTGCAAGCGCTGGGCGGCAGCTTGCAGGTGCGCGTGGGGCCTGCAGTGCAGGTGCTGGCCACGCTGCATGCCCAAGCGCCCTTTGCCGAATTGGTGGCGCACGAAGAAACCGGCAACGCCTTCACCTACGAGCGCGACCTGCAAGTCGGCGCGTGGTGCCGCAGCGCAGGCGTGGGCTGGGCCGAGCTGCCGCAGTTTGGCGTGGTGCGCCGCCTCAAAAGCCGCAACACCTGGCAAGCGCGCTGGGAAAAGCAGATGGCCGCACCGCAAGCGGTTTTGCCCGAGTTGAAGTTCTTTGAGTCGCCTGAAAGTTGTGGCCCTGAAAGCATGAGCGCACCAACGGGCTTGCAGCACAACCCCGACCAGCGCCAGCGCGGTGGTCGCCGCACAGGGCTGGAAACTCTGCACAGTTTTCTGGATGCACGGGCGCTGGGTTACCGGGGTGGCATCTCCTCGCCGCTGTCATCGCCCACGGCGTGTTCGCGCATTTCGACTTACCTGGCCTATGGCTGCATCAGCATGCGTGAAGTGGTGCAAAGCACCCGCGCCGCGCTCGACGCCCTGCCCCCGCAAGCCAGTCGGCACCGCGCCGGGCTGGTCGGCTTCATCAGCCGTTTGTATTGGCATTGCCACTTCATCCAAAAGCTCGAAAGCGAACCCGAAATCGAGTGGCGCAACATGCACCGGGGTTACGACGGCCTGCGCGAAGACGGCTGGAACGACGCGCACTTTGCGGCGCTGACCTCGGCCCGCACTGGCTGGCCCATGGTGGACGCTTGTGTGGTCATGCTGCACGAGACCGGCTGGCTCAACTTTCGCATGCGCGCCATGCTGGTGTCGGTGTCGGCCTACCCCTTGTGGCTCGATTGGCGGCCCGTGGGCCATTGGCTGGCCACACAGTTTCTGGACTACGAACCCGGCATCCACTGGAGCCAGTTGCAAATGCAGTCGGGCACCACCGGCATCAACACGACGCGGGTGTACAACCCGATCAAACAAGCGCAAGACCACGACCCCAAAGGCATCTTTGTGCGCCGCTGGCTGCCGCACATGCGGCGTGTGCCCGACACCTGGTTGTTCGAGCCTTGGCTCATGCCGCCCGAAGTGCAGCGCCACTGCGGCTTGACGGTGGGCAGCGGGCCAGATGACGACATTCCCCTGCCGGTGGTGGATTTGGCCGAGGCCACGCGCCTGTCCAAAGCCGCGCTGCACGAGCGCCGAGCCGAACCCGCCGTTAAAGCGGGCAAAAAAGCCATCGTTGACAAACACGCTTCGCGAAAACATGGCACGGGCCAGCAACGGGACGTGTTCACCCGCGACAGCGACACCCCAAGAAACTCCCGCCGAAAAGCGGCCAAGACCACTTCACCCGATACACCACCCAGCAAGCAGCTGGGCTTTGATTTTTAAACCATGCGCAGCACCCTTTTTTGGTTTCGAAACGACTTGCGCTTGCACGACCAACGCGCCTTGAAACAAGCGATTGAGCACGCCCAAACGCACCAGCAAGCCCTGCTGCTGGTCTATGTGCACGAACCCGTTCAAGACGAGCCCACCGCCTGGGGCTTTCGCCGCATGGGCACACACCGCAGGCGTTTTGTGGCCGACACGCTGCAAGACCTGCAGACTTCATTGCATGGCCTGGGCCAGCGCCTGGTGTTGCTGCACGGCCCTGTAACCGAAGTTCTGCTCGCCTGCGCACGCCTGGTCCAAGCCGACACCGTGTTTTGCGAAGACATTGCCGCACCCGAAGAAGAAGCACAGGTGCAAGCACTGATCAACGCGGGCATCACCGTGAAAACCTTGTGGCAATCCAGCCTGATCGAGCCCGACGCCCTGCCCTTTGCAGCCGAAAACATGCCGCAGGTCTTCATCGAGTTTCGCCAGCGCATCGAATCGGCGCGGCTCCAACCTTTGTCACCCTTGCCAGCGCCAACCGAGCTGCCAGCGCCGCCGATTGAGCCCCCGAGCACATGGGCCAGCTTGCCGGGCTGGACCGACAACGCCTTCACGCTGCTGCAAGCCCACACCGAAGGCGATGCTCACGCGAGATCGAATTTTCCGTACACCCAAACCGCCTTCCGTGGCGGCGAGTCCAGCGCCCTGGCCCACCTGCAAAGCTACCTCACCCCGCCTTGGCCGGACCGCTACAAACAAACCCGCAACGCCCTACAAGGCCAGCACACCAGCAGCCACTGGTCGCCCTGGTTGGCCACGGGCGCGGTGTCGGCCCGCCGCATTTGGGCAGACCTGCATGCCTACGAACAAACACATGGCAGCAACGACGGCACCTATTGGCTCTGGTTTGAGCTGCTGTGGCGCGACAACTTCCGCATGCTGCACCTGCAACACGGCCCGCAACTCTACGCGGCACGGGGTTTGTCGAACTTGCCCCAACCCTCGCACTTTCCTAAAGACTTTGCACGATGGTGCAGCGGCCAAACCGGAGAGCCCATCGTGGATGCAGGCATGCGCGAGCTGGCCGCCACGGGTTTTACCTCCAACCGCATGCGCCAGATCGTGGCGAGCTTCTTGGTGCACGACCTGTCATGCGACTGGCGCGCAGGCGCGGCCTGGTTCGAATCGCAGCTGGTGGACTTTGACGTGAGCAGCAACCA
>CAMDFT010000037.1 GCA_945897795.1 Limnohabitans sp. Rim8
TGGCCGTCAGCCTGAGCGCAGACCCGGCCCGTTAAAATGCTGTCATTCCGGTTTTGGTGGTCTTCAGAGGCTGCCGAAACCCTTTTGTTTTGCCCCTCACGGATTGCCCGCCATGTCCTTTTTTCGCCGCCCCGATTACAGCTCTGACACCAGCTTGTTCATTGACCAGCTCAAGGCCCAGCGCCCCGAGCTCTAAGCTCAGCAGCGCCAAGGCCGTGGCCTGCTGTGGGACAAACCGATTGACCGCGATATCCAGGCCGAATTCAAGCAAGGTCGCGTGGCGCAAAAACCCTACGTGTACCAGACGAAAGCCTGAGCTTCACTGGGCACCCCGTGAGCACCGAGACCCCCAAGCCCCTACAGTTGCCCGAGGCCATGGCCAATGCGGCCATGCCTGCGGTGGTCGACCAAGTGGCGCTGGCGCGCTTGTATGGCGAGCCGCTGTTTGCCATGCCCAGCGATCTGTACATCCCGCCGGATGCGTTGGAGGTGTTTCTGGAGGCCTTCGAAGGCCCGCTGGACTTGCTGCTCTACCTGATCCGCAAGCAAAACTTCAACATCCTCGACATCCCCATGGCGGGCGTGACACGCCAATACCTGAGCTATGTCGAAGAAATTCGCCAACGCAACCTGGAGTTGGCCGCCGAATACCTGCTCATGGCGGCCATGCTGATCGAGATCAAGTCGCGCATGCTGCTGCCGCCCAAAAGAGCGCCGGAGGGCGATGAGGCCGAAGACCCGCGTGCCGAACTGGTGCGCCGCCTGCTCGAGTACGAGCAGATGAAGCTGGCCTCGATGCAGCTGAACGTGATCCCGCAGTACGGCCGCGACTTTCTGCAGGCTCAGGTCTACATTGAGCAAAGCCTGCAACCGCGCTTTCCCGATGTGGGCATGGACGAGCTGCAATCGGCTTGGCGCGACATCCTCAAACGCGCCAACCTGGTGCAGCACCACAAGATCAGCCGCGAAGAGCTCAGCGTGCGCGAGCACATGAGCATCGTGCTCAAGCACTTGCAAGGGCGTAAATTTGTGGAGTTTGAACACCTGTTCGACCCCAGTCTGGGCGTGCCTGTGCTGGTGGTCACCTTCATCGCCTTGCTGGAGCTGGCCAAGGAAACCCTGATCGAAATCACCCAGGCCGAAGCTTTTGCACCGATTTACGTGCGCCTGGCTTACTCACCTCACTGATCGCTCACCGTCAATGGCTGCGCCCACTGCGGAACATGCCGTGGGTTTTGCGATGGAGCAGGCCTTGTGCAGCCAGTTTGTTCATGGAAGGGCTGGCATGGGCGTGGGTGATCGCCATCCCTAAAGCATCGGCCGCGTCTTGCCGGGGCAGCACGGGCAACTGCAGCAAGCGCTTGACCATTTCCTGAATTTGCGATTTGGCCGCTCGGCCATGGCCGGTGACCGATTGCTTCATTTGCAAAGCGGTGTATTCGGCCACGGGCAAGTCGCAGGACACCAAGGCCGTGACGGCGCAACCCCGCGCCTGACCCAGCAGCAAGGTCGCTTGAGGGTTGACATTGACAAACACGATCTCGACCGAGGCCACGTCGGGCTGGTAACGCGCGGTGATTTCACGCACGCCGTCGTAGATGATTTTCAGACGGGCAGGCAGGTTGCCCATCTCACCGCGTGTGGTCTCGATCACGCCACTGGCCACGTACTGCAGGCGCGATCCGGTGATCTCGATCACGCCAAAGCCAGTGGTTTGCAAGCCGGGGTCGATGCCCAGGATGCGAATGCTGGCGGGGGTCGGGGTAGTCAGGCTCATGGCAGCACCACGTCGTTCATGCGGGCCACGATGGTCTCGGCGCGCCGCGCCAAATAGGCCGATTGCGCCAGCTTTTCAAAATAACGCGGGCGCGGCAGCATGACCGCCAATCGCGCCGCCTCCCAAGCGTTCAGGCGGGCGGCGCTTTTGCGAAAGTAGTGCTGCGCCGCCGCCTCGGCACCAAAAACGCCCTCACCCCATTCCACGCTGTTGAGGTAGATCTCCAAAATCCGCTCTTTGCTGAGCAAGGCTTCCAGCGTCAGGGCCAGCACCATCTCTTGGCCCTTGCGCAGCAGCGTGCGCTCTCCCGACAAAAACAGGTTTTTGGCCAACTGCTGGGTGATAGTGGAGCCGCCCACCACTTTGACCGCCACTGGTTTGTCGGGCTGGCGCTGGGCACGTTTTTCGGCTTGCGCTTTGGCCTGGGCGTTTTTCTCCCAGGCTTTTTCGAGGGACTGCCACCAGATACCGTGGTGCTGGGTGAAGGCTGCATCTTCTGAAGCGATCACAGCGCGTTGCAAACTGGAAGACATGGCTTTGAACGGCACAGATTCCTGACGCCACGGCAATTGGCCTTGCTGCTTGAGTATTTGCCAGGCCTGCGACCGCTGAAAGCTGGTGGACTCGGGTGCGATCCAGTTCATGCCCAAAATGCGCAAGGCAAAAAACAACTGCAATGCCAGACAGGCCAAAGCCAACAGCAACAACCAGCGTCCCAAAGCGCGCATCATGCACAGCCCTTGATTTGGCACAACTTTGAGCGGTTCATGGCTTGCCAGGCTCAGAAGCCAACATGCGGGTGGCCAAGGTGTCGTCCCGCGAGAAGTTGAAGCGCGAGACCACCACAATTTGATCCGCCTGAGCCCGCATATTTCGGTTAAACGTGCCAAACGGTGCGGCATTGCGAACAATGGCCACAGCACGTTCATCGAGCAAAGGTTGGCCAGACGAGCTGGCCACTTCGGTGCGCAGCAACTGCCCTTGACTGTCCACGGTGATCACCATGGTCAGCTGACCATAAAGTTTTTCCCCTGCTGCCTCCGGAAAGTTCAAGGTGCCCTGGTACTCGATGGTGCGGCGCATTTTGTCGTAGTAAATCGCATACACCGCCTCTTGCGTGGCAGGGCTGATGTAGCGCTTGCGGGCCGCACCCTGGGTTTGGTCCACGCGTTGCTCGATGTGCGCCAACTGGCGGGCCAGTTGCTGCTGACGTTGCACCTTGGCCTCACGATCAGGGCTGTCTGTCTTGTTGCCATTATTCTCCCGGGTGAGCACGGCCAACTCATCCTTGAGTTGTGTCAGCAAGCGCATTTGCTGCATTTTGAGCACTTCGATTTTTTGCTGGACCGCGCTGATGTCCATGCCCGGATCAGCGTTCATCGCAGGTGGCAAGGGCGAGCTGGACAGGCGCACCTGGGGCACCTCGCCGCCACCAGCCAGGCGCACCTGCGCCACAGCCTGGGCTGCCTGGGGACGCTCCTGGCTGCGCGCATTGACCAAAATCACTTCCAGCGGGGTGTCCTGAAACACACGGTTATAGGCCTCGGGTGCCGCAAACCGGAAACCCACCAAACCTGCGTGAACGGCCACAGACAGGCCCAATGCCCAGCTCAGGCCCCGGTGCGGTGAAGGCTGCAAACGACCTCCAATCGGTCGATCCACCTTGGCCAGCGGTGGTTTTTTTTCAGGGCGCATGGGGGGGCGTGCTGTCGTTCAGGTCCACCGCGATGGTCACTGGGCCTGCAGGCAGGTTGTCCTCATCCTCGGCCTCTTGGTCGGCCTCATCGGCACCCAGCTCCTGGTCTTCGGCGTCCAGGTGCGCAAGCACAGTGCCGCGCACATCCAGGGCCATCAGGTCCACATCGGCCAGCTTGACGCGCACGCGTGCACCGCGTGGCAGGTTGTGTGCCCCCATGACGCTGAACATCAGGGGCAAGGTGTCGGCGCGCACCAACCAGATGCCACCGCCCAACTCCTTGACCAGGCTGGCGTCCAGCTCCTCGATGCTGTGCTGCTGCACATGGCGCAGCGTCCAGTAGCGCTCCATGCTGGACTGCACACTGTTGTAGGTGCTGTAGGCCGCATCAAAACCGCTGATGATGGAAAACAACTCCGCGTCTTTGGGCTTGAAGGGCGCGGCCAATGCGGCTGTGGCGCCATGCTTGGCGCAAGCAATGATTTGCCACTGGTTGACCAAATCGGTGTAACGGCGCAGCGGCGAAGTGCTCCAGGCATAACTGGGTACGCCAATGCCGGCATGCGGCAGCGCCTTGGTGCCCATGCGCACTTTCACACCGGGCGCGAGGCTGGCCTGGCTGCGGTAAATGCCGGGCACGCCCAAACTGGCCATCCACTGGCCCCAGGTGCTGTTGGCCAGGATCATGGCCTCGGCCACCATCAAGTCCAGCGGCGCACCACGTTTGCGGGTGCCGATCAGCACCGTCTCGTCACCCGTTGGCGGTGTGTCGTTGCTGTCCCGCTCCAGCTTGAAGCTGTAGTCCGGGCGGTTGAAGTTTTCGGGCTTGCCGCGCACCACTTCACGCCGCGCTTTCAGGGTCTGGGCCAAGCGCCAGTAAAACGCCAGCGTGGCGCGGCTGACCGGCACATCGGCGTGGTCACTCTGGTCTTCGCCCTCCAGCCATTCGCGGGTGATGCGCTCGTCCAACTGGTCGTGGCGCAGGTTGACCAAAATCGGCACACGCTCCAGCCGAGTCACGGCACTTTGCACTTCCAGCGTGTCTTCGCTGAAGGTGACGTACAGCGACACCGCTGGGCAGTCGCGCCCTTCGATCAGGGTGTAGGCTTGCACCACGCTGTCGGGCAGCATGGTGATTTTGTAGCCGGGCATGTAGACGGTGGACAGGCGGGCGCGGCCGAGCAGGTCCACCGGACCGCCAGGACTCAGGGCCAAACCGGGCGCAGCAATGTGGATACCCACGGTGACTGTGCCCGTGCCTAAGCCTTGCAGCGACAAGGCGTCGTCGATCTCGGTGGTGTGCGAATCGTCAATCGAAAACGCCTGCACCGGGGCCAGTGGCAAGTCGTCGGTGATGGCGGGCGCTTGCAAGGGGGGAAAGCCTGTGCCCTTGGGGAACAGGTCAAACAAAAAACGCTGCCAATGGAAATCCCAAGCCGAGGCGATGGCCCCGGCGTTTTGCAGCAAGTCCAAAGGGGCGGTCTGGCTGCTCTTGCTGGCCTCGACCACGGCCTTGTATTCGGACGTGTTCTTGTCAGGGCGAAACAGAATCTTGTAGAGCTGCTCGCGGATCGGTTCGGGGCAAGTGCCCGCCATCAGATCGGCCGACCAGGCCTCGATTTGGGCTTGAACCTGCTTTTTTTTCTCGATGGCCAGCAAGGCCTGCTCCACGATCTCGGCAGGGGCTTTTTTGAAGCGGCCTTTGGCACCGCCCCGGCGAAAGTAATGCGGCGCGTCATGCAAGCACAGCAAAGCCGCCACCTGCTCGGTGATGCTGGCGTTGTTGCTGAAATAGTCTTTGGCCAGGTCGCCAAAGCCGAACTCCTCGTCCGGGGCGCATTCATAGGCCAGTTCCAACTCGATGGTTTGGCTCAGCACCCCGGCCTCGGCCAGCAAAGCGGCCGGGGCCGGTTTGTCGAACTTCAGCAGCATGTGGGCCGATTTGACCTTGACCCGTTTACCGGAGTCGAGTTCGACCTGCGCGGAAGCCTCGGCTTCGGCCATGATCCGTCCGGCCATGAATTTGCCGGCATCTTCAAATAATACGTACATGGCGGGATTTTCCCATGCCACCCGGCCATTCGGCCCGCCGGGCTTCAAGCCAGCTGCAGAAATTCAAGGATTTGCGGCAAGTGGTCTTCAAAATCGCTCAGGGCATGGTCGCTGCCCTCGATCAGGCGCACCTGCCCGGCCTGGTGGCGGGCCAGCATTTCGCGCCAGTCCAGCACCTCGTCGCCCTTGGTGATCAAGGCCAGCGTGGCGGGCCGAGTTGGCAAGCGCTGACTTTCAAGCACTTGGAGCTCTTGCACATAAGCCGGCTCAAAAAAGATACTTTGTGATGGGTCTTGCCAGACCGGGTGTTCGCCGATGTAGCGCGCCAGATCGCGCGAGGGGTGCACGGCCGGGTTGATGAGCACCGCAGGAACTCCCCAGTGCGCCGACAGCCAGGCGGCGTAAAAGCCGCCGAGCGAAGAGCCCATGACCGCCATCTGCCCGCGTGGCCAGTCGGCCGTGCCCTGCAGCAACAGGTCAATGGCTTGCGCGGGCGAAGCGGGCAATTGCGGGCACCACCAGGTGGCACCGGGGTGCCGGGCCTGCACCCACTTGGCCATGATTTGGGCCTTGGCCGACTGGGGCGACGACCTGAAGCCGTGCAGGTAGAGCAAATGGGTGGTGCGCACGGGGCCTCAGATTTCGATTTTGGAGCCCAGCTCGACCACCGCATTGGTGGGCAGGTTCAAAAACGCGGCCGCACCGCTGGCGTTGTGGTGCATGTTGGCAAACAGTTTTTCGCGCCAGGGGGCCATGCCCCCGCCGATCTTGGGGATCACGATGTCGCGCGACAAAAAATAACTGGTCGTCATGGGGTCGAGCTTGTAGCCGTCGTCCTCAATGACGGCCAGTGCCGATGGCAAGTCAGGGTTGTCCTTGAAGCCGTAGTTGACGATGACTTGCCAGCAGTCATGCCCCAGCGGTGTCACATCCAGACGCTGGTCGGCGCCAATGCGCGGCACCTCGTGGTTGCACACCGTGACAAACAGGTTGCGCTCATGCAAAACCTTGTTGTGCTTGAGGTTGTGCAGCAAGGCGTTGGGCACATTGCCAGATTCGGCCGTCAGAAACACGGCCGTGCCTTCCACCCGTGTGGGTGGCGAAATGAACACCGCCTCTAGAAAATCCGTCAGGCGCAAAGCGTCCGCGCGCAAAGACTCATTGAGCAAGCGACGCCCATCGTGCCAGGTGAGCATCAGTGTGAACACCGCCGCGCCGATGAGCAGCGGGAACCAGCCGCCATCCAACAACTTGAACATGTTGGAGGCCCAAAACGCCAGATCCACCACAAAGAAAAAGCCGGTGGCACCGATGCACAGCGCCAGCGGCAGTTTCCAGGAATAGCGGATCACAAAGAAAGTCAGCACCGTGGTGATCAGCATGTCAGTGCACACGGCAATGCCATAAGCCGCAGCCAGGTTGCTCGACGACTTGAACATGACCACGGCCAGCACGATGGCGACAAACAAGCCCCAATTGACGAAAGGCATGTAGATTTGCCCGGTGTCGGTTTCGCTGGTGTGTTGCACCTGCAAGCGCGGCAGATAGCCCAATTGAATGACCTGCTTGGTCACGCTGAAAGCGCCGGTGATCAGGGCTTGCGAGGCAATGACCGTGGCCATGGTGGCCAGACCCACCAAGGGCACCAAGGCCCAGTCGGGGGCCATCAGGTAGAAGGGGTTTTTGACGGCGTCAGGGTTGGACAACAACAAGGCACCCTGACCAAAATAGTTCAAGGTCAGGCAAGGCATGACCACACTGAACCAGGCCAGGCGAATGGGTTTTTTACCGAAGTGACCCAAATCGGCGTACAGCGCTTCGCCACCCGTGACGCACAAGACCACCGCCCCCAAAATGATGAAGGTGGTACCGGGGTTGTCCCACATGAAGCCCAAGGCGTAGTGGGGGCTGATGGCCAGCAAAATCTCGGGGTGGTGCACGATGTGCGACACACCCAGCAACGCGATGGTGGCAAACCAAATCAAGGTGATGGGGCCAAAGAACTTGCCAATGCCTGCCGTGCCGCGCTTTTGCACCCAAAACAAGCCAAACAAAATCACCAGCGTGAGGGGAATGACCGCCTTTTTGAAGGCGGGCGAGATGACCTCCAAGCCTTCCACCGCCGACAGCACCGAGATCGCCGGGGTGATGACCCCATCGCCATAAAACAGGCAGGTGCCAAAGATGCCCACGACCAGCAACACCTTGCGCAACTGGGGTTGGTCTTTGACCGATTGCGAAGCCAGCGCCAACATGGCCACCAGACCGCCCTCCCCGTGGTTGTCGGCCCGCAGCACCAACACCACGTATTTGACCGACACGATGGTGGTCAGGGTCCAGAAGAAGACGGAGAGGATGCCGTAAACGTTGTCGTGCGTGAAGGGCACGTGGCCGGAGCCAAAGACCTCTTTCATGGCGTACAGCACGCTGGTGCCGATGTCGCCGTAAACCACGCCTATGGCGCCCAAGGTCAGGGCGGCGAGTGAGGATTTTGTTGAGGACACAAAAAAAGCAGCCTGACAGAAGTCAGGCTTGGTGACTGAGATGGTCCCCATTTTGCGCCCAAGTCGGGCGATCTGTCATGGCTTGGCTGGCAGAAATGTTGCAGTGCAGCAACTTTTGACGACTTCAAAAAACAAGCAAGGCCTGAAATCACCCAAATCACACTTTTCAGGCCGCCGAAACACCAAAAACAGCGTCTTCAGTCGTACACCTCGGCCTCGGGGTCGGTGGCTTCGAGCTCGTAGCTGGCCGCCAGCATGGCCAGGCGGCCGATCACGCCGTACATGTAAAAGCGGTTGGGCACGCTGGCACCGGGTTTGACGCCGGGCTGGGGCAGGTGCGGCGTATCGGCAAAGGCCAAGGGCACAAAACTGGCACCCGGGGCATTCAGGTTCTCGTCCACGCCGCGCTCGGCATGCACCCGGTAAAAACCGCCCACCACATAGCGGTCCATCATGTACACCACCGGCTCGGCCACGGCGTCGTTGATGCGCTCATTGGTCAACACACCCTCTTGAATGATCACGTCATTCACCGTCTGGCCGTCCTTGATGACGTTCATCTTGTTGCGGGTTTTGCGGTTCAGGACGTCCAAGTCCGCCACATCGCGCACCGTCATGATGCCCATGCCGTAAGTCCCGTTGTCGGCTTTGACCACCACAAACGGCTTTTCATTGATGCCGTATTCCTTGTATTTGCGCTTGATTTTGGTGAGCAAGGCATCCACATTGCTGCGCAGGCAGTCCATGCCCGTGCCTTCGGCAAAGTTCACATCGCCGCACTGGCTGAACATCGGGTTGATCAGCCACGGATCAATGCCCAGCAACTTGCCAAAGCGCTTGGCCACTTCCTCGTAGCTCTCAAAGTGCTTGGTTTTTCGGCGCACGCTCCAGCCAGCGTGCAGGGGCGGCAACAAAAATTGCTCGTGCAACTCTTCCAAAATGCCCGGGGCCCCGGCCGACAGGTCGTTGTTGAGCAAGATGGTGCAAGGATCAAAGTCTTTCAGGCCCAATCGGTGCTGAGTGCGCACCACCGGCTCCAGCGTCACACTTTCACCATTGGGCAACTCAATGACCGTGGCTTCCTTGATTTCAGGGTTGATCGAGCCCAGGCGCACGTTCAGGCCAGCCATGTGGAAGATGCGCTGCAGCTGCACCACGTTGGCCAAATAGAAGGTGTTGCGCGTGTGGTTTTCGGGAATGATCAGCAGGTTTTTGGCCTCAGGGCAGATCTTTTCGATGGCCGCTTGCGCAGCCTGCACAGCCAAAGGCAGCATTTCAGGCGTCAAGTTGTTCCAGCCGCCGGGGTAGAGGTTGGTGTCCACCGGGGCCAGCTTGAAACCGGCGTTGCGGATGTCCACCGAGGTGTAGAACGGCGGGGTGTGCTCCATCCACTCCAGACGGAACCAGCGCTCGATGGCCGGCATGGAGTCGAGGATGCGTTGCTCCAACTCATTGATGGGACCGGTCAGGGCGGTGACGAGATGGGGAACCATGGGCATCCTTTATCGGGGAAAAATCAGGTCATAACAAGAAAATCATATGGGGCCGTTCAGCGCCATTGCAAGCGCATAACGGACACCGTGCTGTCAGGCCAAGTAGATGTGCACTTAAGTTGCGGCACTCAACCGCGCACCTCGCCCTCGCCCAGCACCACGTACTTGAGTGAGGTCAGCCCTTCGATACCCACCGGACCACGGGCGTGGAACTTGTCGGTGCTGATGCCGATCTCGGCACCCAGCCCGTACTCAAAGCCGTCCGCAAAGCGGGTGCTGGTGTTGACCATGACGCTGGCCGAGTCCACCTCGCGCAAAAAGCGCTGGGCGTGCATGTGGTCACGCGTCAGGATGGCATCGGTGTGGTGGCTGCTGTAGTGGTTGATGTGGGCAATCGCCTCGTCCACCCCTTCGACCACCTTGATGCTGATGATGGGGGCGAGGTATTCCTCGAACCAATCTTGTTCGGTGGCGTCATTGAGTGTGGCTTTGGCAACCTGGCTCAAAATGGCCTTGGCCTTGGGGCAGCAGCGCATCTCCACCCCTTTGGCGGCGTAAATCGCTCCGATTTTGGGCAGGAATTCAGCCGCCACACCCCGCGCCACCAACAGGCTTTCGCTCGCGTTGCAGGGGCTGTACTTTTGGGTTTTGGCGTTGTCCGCCACTTTCACGGCCATGTCGATGTCACACGGGTCGTCCACATAGGTGTGGCAATTGCCGTCCAAATGCTTGATGACGGGCACTTTGGCTTCGGCGCTGATGCGCTCAATCAAACCCTTGCCGCCTCGCGGGATGACCACGTCCACGTACTGCGGCATGGTGATCAGTTGGCCCACCGCAGCGCGGTCGGTGGTTTGCACCAGTTGCACGGCATCGACCGGCAAACCGCTGTCGGTCAGGGCTTGCTGCACCAGCAGCGCCAGCGCCTTGTTCGACTCGATGGCCTCAGAGCCACCGCGCAAGATGCAGGCGTTGCCGCTTTTGATGGAGAGGCTGGCCGCTTCGATGGTCACGTTCGGGCGGCTCTCGAAAATCATGCCGAACACGCCAATCGGCACCCGCATCTGGCCCACGCGGATGCCGCTGGGCACTTGCTTCATGCCGATGATTTCGCCAATCACGTCGGGCATGGCGGCCAATTGCTCGCAGCCTTGGGCGCAGGTTTCCAGCACTTGGGGGGTCAATTTCAAGCGGTCCACCATCGGCTCGGCCAGACCGGCGGCGCGGGCGCGCTCCAAGTCTTTGGCGTTGTCGGCTTGCAGAGCTTGGGTGTTCTCGCGCAGCAAGGCGGCCAGGCGACGCAAAGCCATGTTCTTGGTGGCCGCAGAGGCCTTGGCCATCAGCGCAGACGCTTTTTTGGCCTGCTGGCCCAGGGCCTGCATGTGTTCAGCGGTGTTCAGTTCGGTCATGGGTTCATTTTCGCAGAAGCCAAAGACACTTTGGCCCTACCCTGCCATGCACCTGGCGGGTTATGGGCCGCTGGTGACGCTAGCGCACGATGCAAAAGCGCGAAAAGCGCACGGCCAGGCGCTGCAAAGCCTGCCATGGGTCGGTGGGCCAATCGGGCACTTTCAAGCCTTTGACGATGCCGTCGACCTGATGAGCGGCCTGGAGCAAGCCGTTCAAGCGGGCCTCGGTCATGCGGGGCAGCACGCGCTCGAACAAGCGTTCACGCGGCCCCCAGACGCGCTGTTCGCGCAGCGCCATGGGCAAGGGCTTGCCCGCAGCCATGGCGTCTTTCACGCGTTTCATGGCACGGATGTCTTCCGCGAGGGTGTAGTGCACCAGCACAGCCGCTTCGCCCTCGGCCTGCAGGCCGTCGAGCATGCGCTGCACCCGGGCGACCTGGCCTGACAAGACCGATTCGGACAGCTTGAACACGTCGTAGCGGGCCACGTTGACCACGGCCGACTCGACCTGCGCCTGGCTGAGTTCGCCCGCCGGGTAGAGCAGGCCTAATTTTTGGATTTCCTGGTGCGCCGCCAGCAAATTGCCTTCCACACGGTCGGCAAAAAACTGCAGCGTGCGCTGACCTTCTTCGCCCGCCACGACACGCTGGCCCTGATGCTGAAGGCGTTGTGCGATCCACTGGGGCAAAGCATTGCGCTCGACCGGATCGATCTGCATCGACACGCCGCCGTTTTCGAGCGCGCCAAACCAGGCGCCTTTGCGGGTGGCGGCGTCCAGACGCGGCAGCAAAAACAAGGTCAGTGTGCTGTCGTTGCCCTGGGCCGCAGCAGCCAGTTGCTGGATGGCGGTACTGCCCTCCTTGCCCGGCTTGCCGGAGGGCACGCGCACTTCCACGATTTGTTTGTCGGCAAACAGGCTGAGCGAGCCGCCTGCGGCCAGCACTTCGCTCCAATCGAAATGCGCGCCTGACACGGTGTGCACACTGCGCTCGGTGTACCCCTGGGCACGCGCCGCAGCACGGATGGCATCGGCAGCCTCCTGAATCATCAGAGGTTCATCGCCATGCAACGCATACAGGCTGCGCAGGCCTTTTTGCAGGTGAGCTGCCAGCTGGGAAAGGGCCAGTTGCATGCTGAAATTCAGGGTTTGACCACAGCGGCTGCTGGGGTCTTCACTGCGGCCAGGCGCCGCATAATCTGCTGAACAATATCGGTTTGCATGTCGCGGTACATCATGCCCTGCTCGATCTCTTTGGACAGGGCTGCGGTCTCGGTAAAACTCAGATCTCGCTGCTGGGCCAGCTCGACCGACTCGATCAGCTCACGGCCCTGGGGCGTGCGCAAACGGAATTTCACGCGCAACCGCAATTGAAGTTCGCGCACCTGCCCCGAGGCATTCATGCCCACCACCACCTGCTGGCGTTCTTCGCTCAGGATGTCCAAAATGGCATCGGCCTTGAGCATCTGCTGCGCATCGGTCAACACCTCGATGCGACCCGTACCCAACAAGTTCCGGCGCAATTCCACCCCCAAGGGTGAGGTGGCTGAAAAATTGGCGTAAAGGGTGCGAAACGGGTAGTTGCCACTGCTGCGCAGCTGAAATCCACACGCCGACAGCCCTGCCAGCAAAGGCCCCAGAGCCAGTGCATGCAAAGATTGACGGCGGGACGGTGTCATGGGGCGTTCGCGCTCAAAGCACCAGATTGATCAAACGGCCCGGCACCACGATGACCTTCTTGGGCGCGGCGCCTGCAGCTTGCTTGATGAAGGCTTCGTTGGCCAATGCGGCCGCCTCGATCTGCGCTTTGTCGGCGGACGAGGGCACCAGGATGGACCCGCGCAGCTTGCCGTTGATCTGCAGCATCAGCTCAATCTGGTCGCGCTCCAGTGCCGTCTCGTCCACGGTGGGCCAAGGGGCGTCGAGCAACTCGCCTGCAGCTTGAGCCAAACCCAGTTGCTGCCAGATGTCGTCAGTGATGTGCGGGCAAGCAGGGTAGAGCATGCGCAGCAAAATCGACACGCCTTCGCACAGGGCGGCGGCATCTCCTAGGCTGCCATCGGGCTTGAAGTCTTCCAGCGCGTTGAGCAACTTCATGCAACCCGACACCACGGTGTTGTATTGCATGCGCTCGTAGTCGTAACCCACTTGCTTGAGCACCAAATGCATCTCGCGGCGCAGGACTTTGGCCGAGTCGCCCAAAGCGGCCTGGCTGAGGTTTTGGCCTGTGGCCGATCGCAGCAGCTCGTGGTGCTTGAACGCGAAGTTCCAGACGCGGCGCAAGAAGCGGTAGCTGCCTTCCACGGCCGAGTCGTTCCACTCCAAGGTCACCTCAGGCGGCGCGGTGAACATGGTGTACAGACGTGCGGTGTCGGCACCGTATTTTTCGATCAGGTCCTGTGGGTCCACGCCGTTGTTTTTCGACTTGGACATGGTGCCCACGCCTTCGTAGTCGATGGCCGTGCCCACAGCCAGACGACCATCGCCGCTGTCGGCTTCGTTCTTCAGCTTGGCACCCACCACTTTGCCAGCCTCGTCGAGCACATGCTCGACATCGTGCGGCCAGAAATAGTCTTTGCCGCCCTTGGCGGTGCGGCGCGAATAAATGTGGTTGAGCACCATGCCCTGCGTGAGCAGCTTGCTGAAGGGCTCGTCGACCTTGACCAGGCCCAAGTCGCGCATGACCTTGGTCCAGAAGCGCGCATACAGCAAGTGCAGGATGGCGTGCTCGATGCCGCCAATGTACTGGTCCATGCCGCTGCCGCCCGTGGTCAGCTGTTGGTCACGCATCCAGTAATCCGCGCCCTCGCCCACCATGCCATCGGCCTTGGTCGGGTCGCAATACCGCATGAAATACCAGGACGAATCCACAAAGGTGTCCATGGTGTCGGTTTCTCGGCGGGCGGGTTGGCCACAAACAGGGCAAGTGACCCCAGCGTGAAAGCCTTCGTGCTTGTGAAGCGGGTTGCCCGAACCGTCGGGGACGCAGTCTTGCGGCAGCACCACGGGCAGGTCTTTTTCGGGCACAGGCACCGCGCCGTGCTCGTCGCAATGGATGATCGGAATCGGTGTGCCCCAGTAGCGCTGGCGACTCACGCCCCAGTCGCGCAGACGCCAGGTGGTTTTCTTTTCGCCCAAACCTTTGGCGGCCAACAATTCGGCCACTTTGGAGGCAGCGAATTTTTGTTTCAGGCCGTCAAGCTCGCCAGAATTGACACACACGCCATCTTTGGTGGCGTACCACTCGGACCATGCGGTCGCATCAAAGACCTCAGAGGCCTTGGCGTTGCCTGCGTTGGGCAACGATGTTGAGCTCGCGTCTGAGGCGCCCGACGCAGGCGACGACAAGGCCGGGGCACGCACAGAGACAACCTGCTTGATCGGCAAGGCGTACTTCAAAGCAAACGCGAAATCACGCTCATCGTGCGCCGGCACGCCCATCACGGCACCATCGCCGTAACTCATCAGCACGTAATTGCCGACCCACAACTCGACCTGCGCGCCCGTGATCGGGTGCGTGACGAACAGGCCCGTGGCCATGCCCTTTTTCTCTTGCGTGGCCAGCTCGGCCTCCGTCGTGCCGCCGCTCTTGCACTCTTCCAAAAACGCCGCCAAAACGGGATTGCTCGCAGCGGCATGCGTGCTGAGAGGATGCTCAGCAGCCACCGCGCAAAACGTGACCCCCATGATGGTGTCGGCGCGGGTGGTGAAGACGTACATCTTGCCGTCGCCAATCAAGGCTCCCGAGGCATCGCGAATGTCGTGCGGGAAGGCAAAGCGCACGCCTTCGCTCTTGCCAATCCAGTTTTCCTGCATCAGGCGCACTTTGTCGGGCCAGCCGTTGAGCGTGGCCTTGTCGTTGCCGATCTGCACATGGTCCAGCAGCTCTTGCGCATAAGCAGTGATGTTCAGGTAGTAACCCGGAATTTCGCGCTTTTCAACCGGAGCGCCCGTGCGCCAGCCTTTGCCGTCAATGACCTGCTCATTGGCCAGCACGGTCTGGTCCACCGGGTCCCAGTTGACGACCTGGGTCTTGCGGTAGGCGATGCCTTTTTCCAGCATCTTCAAGAACAGCCACTGGTTCCACTTGTAATACGTCGGGTCGCAGGTGGCGACTTCGCGCGACCAGTCGATGGCCAAGCCCATCGCCTGCATCTGCTTTTTCATGTAAGCGATGTTCTCGTGCGTCCACTTGGCCGGGGGCACGCCGTTTTTCAGGGCGGCATTTTCGGCGGGCAGGCCAAATGCGTCCCAGCCCATGGGCATCAAGACGTTGTAGCCCTTCATGCGCAGGCTGCGCGTGAGCATGTCGTTGATGGTGTAGTTGCGCACATGGCCCATGTGCAGCTTGCCGCTGGGGTACGGCAGCATGGAGCAGGCGTAGAACTTCTTTTTGCTGGCGTCTTCGGTGACGCGGTAGGCATCGCGGGCGGTCCAGCGGGACTGCGCGGCGGGTTCGACTTCGAGGTGGTTGTACTTGTCTTGCATAGGGCTAAATTGTAGGGGCTGAGCGGGTCACGGCCGGGCGCGGGCGCAGCCAGACCACAGCCGTCCGCGGGGGCTTAAGTTCAGGGGGAAACCACCTCGGCGACAAAGCCGATGCGGCTCAAACCGGCTTTTTGGGCCAGCCCCATGGCTTCGACCACCCGGCCGTAGGGCACGGTCGCGTCGGCGCGCAACTCCAGCTCAGTCAGTGGGTTGCGGCGGGCGGCCTGGGCCAGTTGCTCGCGCAAGGCGTTTTCGGCGATGAGCTTGTCGTTCAGGAACCATTGGCCTTGCGCATCAACCACCAGGACCACGGCATGGGGCGCAGCCCCCGACTCCGCGCCTTCGCTTTGGGGCAGGTCCAGGCGGATGGCGCTGGTCATCAAAGGTGCGGTCAGGATGAAGATGACCAAAAGCACCAGCATCACGTCCACCAGGGGCGTGACGTTGATTTCGCTCATGGGCGCATCGCCTGGGCGGCTAGAAAGGCGACCAAAAGCCATGGCCGCTCAGTCCCGGGGGCCGACGAGCAAAGCGCGCACATCGTGGGCAAAGCCTTCGAGCTCGGCCTCGATCTGGCCGATGCGCCGCCCCAGCAGGTTGTAGCCCAGCACCGCAGGAATCGCCACCGCCAGACCGGCAGCGGTCATGACCAGGGCTTCGCCCACGGGCCCGGCAATCTGCTCGATGCGGACAGGACCACCTTCGGCCATGCCACTCAGGGCATTGAAGATGCCCCATACCGTGCCGAGCAAACCGATGAAGGGCGAGGTGGAACCGGCCGTGGCCAGCAGCACCTGCCCCCATTGCAAGCGGCGCAGCACCGATTGCATGGCCTCGCGCAACACGCGGGTGAGTTGGTGGTGACGCTGACCCGCCGAGGCCAAAGTGCCACCCAGAGGCAGCAAGGTGGCGTCAAGCAAGGGCAGCACACAGGCTTCACGGTCAAACTGCGCCACGCGTTGGCGGGCATCGTCGAAACCCGGGGCCTGCCAGAATGCGGCCACGCTGCGCGGCACGTCTTGCGTGACTCGCGAGAGCAATCGCCATTTCCAGGCGATCACCACCCAACTGCCTACCGACAAGGCAAGCAACATGAGCGCCAGCACGCGGCTGAAGACATCGCTGTGCAGCAAAAAGTCGTTCAGGCTCATGTTTGGCTTTCAGGTAGGGCTCTTCAGCGCAGGTTGAGCACGTCGAACATGTCAAACAGGCCATGTGGCTGACGGGCCAGGAAGCGCACAGCTCGCAAACTGCCTTGCGCATAAGTGGCGCGGCTGGACGATTTGTGAGTGACCTCGATGCGCTCGCCAATGCCCGCGAACAACACGGTGTGTTCGCCCACAATGTCACCGCCGCGAATGGTCGAAAACCCAATAGTGGACGGGTCGCGCTCGCCGGTGTGGCCATAACGCTCGTACACAGCGCACTCTTTCAAGTCACGCCCGATGGCCTCGGCGATCACTTCGCCCATCTTCAGGGCCGTGCCCGAAGGCGCGTCCACCTTGTGGCGGTGGTGGGCCTCGATGATCTCGATGTCGTAGCCTGTAGACATGGCCTGCGCGGCCATTTGCAGAAGCTTGAGGGTGACGTTGACACCCACACTCATGTTCGGGGCCATGACGATCGCAATGTCGCGGGCGATCTCGGCGATCTCGGCTTTTTGCGCATCGGTAAAGCCGGTGGTGCCAATAACCGCCTTGACACCCAGCTCACGGCAGATTTTGAGGTGGGCCAGCGTGCCCTCGGGACGGGTGAAATCGATCAGGCAGGATGCGCCCTGCAGGCCTGCGTGCAAGTCGGCGGTGACTGCGGTGCCCGTGACACGGCCCAACGCAGATCCGGCGTCTTGCCCAAGCGCTGGGCTGCCCTGGATGTCCAGTGCTCCCGCAAGGCGACAGTCGTCGGTGGCCAAAATGGCTTCGATCAGCATGTGCCCCATGCGACCGGATGCGCCGGCGACGGTGATGGGCAAAAGGTTCGTTGAGGTCATGGCTTGAATCGGCAAAATAAGAAGAGCTGGGTCCAAAAAGGGCTCTGCGACTGGCAACCCATCAAGGACAACCAGCGCTGGGCGTTCAGCGTACGGCCGGCTCCAAAGGCGGGTAGCTGCGCGGCAAAGCCGCAGGCGCGGCGGGCGCATCGGTCCGGGTTGCGGTGGCGGCAGGCGCAAATTTCTTCAAATCCTCTTCGCTGGCTTGCAGTACGGGCAATTTGCCCGCTGCCTTGGGGCCCACCAGGCGCCCGGCAAAATCCGACTCGCTGGGCAGCACGTCGCTGTCAACCTGTTCGAGCACATCGCCCTTGAAATACACCGTGAGCCTGAAATTTTGCGCGGCCACGCCCTGGCGCTGAATGCTGAAGGCATAGTCCCAGCGGTTGGCATGGAACAAACTGGCGATCAAGGGGGTGCCCAGGATTTCGCGCACCTGAGCGCGCGCCATGCCGGGACGCAAGGCCTGGCGCTGCTCGTTGGAGACGAAGTTGCCCTGCACCACCTCGGGCACAAAGGGCTTGAAGGTGTCGCGGCTCACGGTACTGGTCAGGCTGCCGCAACCGGCCAGGATCGCACCCAGCAAGAGGGCTGCCAGGCCATGGACGGAAAGACGGAAAGTCAGGGAAGCTGTCATGGTTGAGGGTCTGCCGATATGATCAAGCCATTGTAGCGGCAGCCTTGCCGCAGGACCGCCACTGGCGACCCCACCCACACAGCCCATGAGCCAGATCGACGAACTGAAAAACAACGGCCTCAAAGCCACCTTGCCGCGCCTGAAAATCCTGGAAGTTTTTCAAAACGGCTTGTTGCGCCATATGACGGCCGAGGACGTGTTTCGTCAACTCCTCAAAGACAACGCCGACATTGGCCTGGCCACCGTCTACCGGGTGCTGACCCAGTTCGAGCAAGCAGGCATCCTCAGCCGCAACCACTTTGAAAGTGGCAAAGCGGTGTACGAACTCAACGAAGGCCAACACCATGACCACATGGTGTGCTTGGACTGCGGTCGGGTGGAAGAGTTTTATGACGCGGAAATCGAGTCACGCCAGCAGGCCGTGGCCCAGGCCAAAGGCTTTGTGATCGCCGACCACGCCCTGAGCCTGTACGCGCACTGCACGCAACAGCCCTGCCCGCACCGCAACGCCCGCTAAAAACGCGGCGGCCCCAGCTTTCAGTCCATGGCGCGGCGCTGCCGCTCAATGAAGTCTTGGTAGGTATCGATGCCACGCATTTGCAAAATGGTGTTGCGTACAGCGGCCTCCACCAGCACCGCAATGTTGCGCCCGGCCATGACCTGGATCACCACCTTTTGCACCGGGATGCCCAGCACGTCTTGCCGCAAGGGCTCGGAGGGCAGGCGCTCGTAATCACGCTCAAGGGTTTCACGCCGCACCAGGTGCACGATGAGTTTGAGCCGCATTTTTCGGCGCACGGCCGTCTCGCCAAAGATGGCGCGGATATCCAAAAGGCCAATGCCGCGCACTTCCAGCAGGTTTTGCAGCAGATCAGGGCAACGCGCTTCGATGGTGGTCTGGTTGATGCGGTACAGGTCTACCGCATCGTCGGCCACCAGGCCATTGCCACGCGAAATTAATTCAAGGCCCAGTTCGCTTTTGCCCAGACCTGACTCGCCCGTGATCAACACCCCCATGCCCAAAATGTCCATGAACACGCCGTGCATGGTGATGCGATCGGCAAAGTGTTTGGACAAATAAGCACGCAACACATCGATCACGAAGGCCGAGGACTGCTGGGTGGCAAACATTGGAATTTGCGCCCGCTCGCACATGGCCAGCAAGGCATCGGGCGCGGTTTGACCGTCGGCCAGCACCAGTACCGGCGGCTCCAGCGTCACAATGCGCGCGATGCGCCTGGAGCAGTCATCCGGGGTGCCATTCGTCAGGTAAGCGACTTCGCGCGGGCCCAAAATCTGGACGCGGTAAGGATGGATGTAATTGAGATAACCGACCAGATCCGCGCCGGAGCGGGCCTGGCGCACGGCGACTTCGTCAAAGCGCCTCTCCGACGCGCCCAAGCCTGCTTGCCACTGCCACCGTAGTTGTTTGCGGTGGTCCTCAAAGAGGACATCGGCGCTGATGACGGAGGGCTTCATCGCCTGCAGGCTGTCAAAAAGGGGGTTAGGCGGTTTGTGCCGATTGCCACTGGGCAATCAACTGGTGCAGGCCCACTTGAGCCGTGCTGCTTTTGATGCTTTCGCGCAAAGCGGTGTCGCTGAGCAACTCGGCTATCTCGGACAAGATTTCCAAGTGCTTTTGGGTCGCCGCTTCGGGCACCAGCAGAAAGATCAGCAAGTTGACCGGCTGCTCGTCCGGTGCATCAAACCCAATGGGCTGAGCCAACTGAAACACGGCGGCCATGGGGGCTTTGAGGCCCTTGATGCGACCGTGCGGGATGGCCACACCGTGGCCCAGGCCCGTGGAGCCCAAACGCTCACGGGCAAAAAGGCTGTCGGTGACCAGGGCACGCGACAGGCCATGCAGATTCTCAAAGAGAAGTCCGGCTTCTTCGAATGCACGTTTCTTGCTGGTGGCTTCCACCCCCACAAGAACTTGGGCAACAGGCAATATGGATGAGAGTCGGTTCATGGTCGAGGCCGGATTATGCACCCGATCTGCCAACAGGCCTTGTCCCTGGCCTGACCAAGCCGCGACAGGCCAGGCCTGAGTGCCCCAAGGGCCAGAAAAAAGGCCGCTTGCAGCGGCCCTGGTTGAAGAGTGGTGGAGAGCTCACATCATGCGCTTGGGCGCACTGTGGTGGTGGTCGGTGATGCGGTCCTTGTGTTTGACCACTTGACGATCGAGTTTGTCCACCAGATCGTCCACCGCGGCGTACAGGTCCTCGTGGGCGCTTTCGGCAAACAGGTCATTGCCTTTGACGTGGATGTTGCATTCGGCGCGCTGACGCTTTTCCTTTTCTTTCAGCTTTTCGACACTCAGCAGCACTTTCACATCGACCACCTGATCGAAATGCCGGGTGATGCGGTCAAGTTTCCCCGTGACGTACTGGCGCAAAGCCGGAGTCACTTCCAAATGGTGCCCGCTGATGGTTAAATTCATAATCGTCGCCTCCATAGATTCAGGGTAAGGAAAGCCCCGCCGGGGCGGGACTCTGAAACCACCTTTTCGGGGTGGCTCAACCCCACTATGCGCGCCCCAAAATGGAAAAGCAATACGCCTAAAACTAAACCTGTAAAGACCGGCTCTTTTGTCCCTATGGTCCCATTTCGGTGCTATCGTGTAGGTTGAATCTGGGCTCTGGTCAGGCCCGCCTCTGAGAGCCGCAGGGCCCTGAACCTCTCAGCCCGCCGCCTGCGCTGGCGCCCCATGCAGGCGCAAATGTCCCGCCAGCCAGACGCTGAGCAAGCTGGCCACCACCCCCAACAAGCCCGCCACCCAATACAAGGTGAGTTGCCCCTGCGTGTCGCGCCCGATGATGAGCCCCGCCACCAGCGCTGCCATGCCCATCGAGGCCGACTGCACGGCAGAGTTCAGGGTCATGAACGTGCCACGCAAACGGGGTTCGACAGCCGAAGAAATCATCGCCATGCCGGGAATCATGCGGCCGCTCATGAGGGTGAAGAACAGCGTCGATATGGCCAGCAAACCCCACAGGGGCAACCCTTGCGAAAGCGTGGTGGCCATCAAGGGCACGGTCACCGCCAAAGCCAGGCGCTGGAACATTTGGACCTTGCCCACCCGGTCCGTCAGGCGGCCAAAGTAGCGCGCACTGAGCAAAGTGGCCACGCCACCGCACAGGTAGATCCAAGGCACCTCGGAGGCCTGCATGCCCGCGTTGGACTGTAGGTAAATGGTGATGTAGGGTATGACGGTGAACGCGGCGAACATCATCAGGCCCGACACGGCAAACGCCTTGAGGTGGTTGGGCTCGGCCAGCACCTGGCCAATGCCCCGCCAAACGCTGACCCTCTCGGGGTGGTGCAAGTGCGCATCCAGCCGGGGCAAGGTCTGCCATGCCCCCAACGCCAGCAAACCCACCAGCGCCGCGATGCCCACAAAAGGCGCATGCCAGTTGAAATGCGCAGCCAAAAACAGGCCCAAGGGCACGCCCGCCACGGTGGACACGGAAAATGACGTCATCACCACACTCATGGCGCGGCCTCGGCGTTCAAAGGGGATCACATCGGCCACGATGGTCTGCGACAGGGCCGACAAGACGCCGCCAAACAAACCTGCAGCCACACGCGCCACCATCAACCACACATAGTCGGGGGCAAAGGCGCAAGCGAGCGTGGCCAACCCGAACAGGCTGTACATGCTCAGCAGCAACTGTTTGCGGCCGAAACGGTCAATGTAGGTGGCCGCCATCAAACCCGAAAAGCCCGCCGACAAGGTGTAGGCCGAGACCAGCAAGCCGAACTGGGCGTTGCTGATGCCGAACAAAGCCGTGAACTGCGGCCCCAGCGGCATCATGATCATGAAGTCGAGGATGTGGGTGAACTGGATGCCGGCCAGCGTTAAAAGCAGCCAGCGCTCACGGCGCGGAGTCAAGTGGGGGGTGGTCATGGAACAATGCAGAAGAATGGACTGAATCTAACACCCCCAGCCACCCACAGCCTCTCCACCTTCACATGCCCATTGACCCCTTGACGACCGTCCGGCCAGTGTCACCCCCTGCAGCCCAACAGCCTGCGCATCCGCACCCCATGCTGGGGCTGGTCCTGATGGGCGGCGGTGCGCGAACCGCTTACCAAGCTGGGGCGCTACAGGCCATTGGCCAGTTACTGAGCCACCCGACTGGCTCTTCAAAAGCCTTCCCGTTCCAGGTGCTGGCGGGCACATCAGCCGGAGCCTTGAACGCCACATTTTTGGCCAGCAAGGCCATGGATGGCTTGGCAGGACTGGACGAATTGGCCCATTTCTGGACCGCTATCCGCACGGAAGCGGTTTACCGCTTGCCCCAGACCCCGCTGGACAAGTTCAGCCGATGGGCCACCGCTTTAGGTCTGCTGCGCTCTGTCCGCGCCCATGCCGCTGCGATGGACAGCCTGGCTCTGGTCAATACCTTGCACCGGGCGATTGCCCTCGATCGGATCGACATGGCCTTGCACCACGGCGTGCTGCAGGCCCTGGCGGTCACCGCGTCCAGTTATTCCAGCGGTATTCATTGGACGTTTTGCCAAACCCGGGACGGCCAGCCCATCCCATGGAGTCGCCCGGGCCGTCGCGCCGAGCAGCAACCCATCACCATCGAACACCTGATGGCGTCCAGCGCTATCCCCTTCATTTTCCCGTCTACGCCCCTGTGGGTGGACGGCGGCATGGAGTTTTTCGGAGACGGCTCGATGCGCCAGATCTCGCCCTTGTCCTCTGCGGTGCAACTCGGGGCCGACCGGATTTTGGCCATTGGCGTGAGCCAACCACCACGCGCCAGTCTGGTGGGTTCAGCCCACACCGCAGGACGCCCCTCCTTGGGCACCATCGCTGGCCACGCCATGGCCAGCGTCTTTCACGACACCCTTGAAGCCGATGTGGAGCAGATCGAACGCATCAACCAGGCCCTGGAACACCTGCCCGAGGCGATCCGCGGGGGTCTGCCCCTGCGCCCGGTCCAGGTCTTGACACTGCAGCCCAGCGCCTCGCTCGACGCCTTGGCACAAGACCACGCCCACACGCTACCCCGGCCCATTCTTCGGGTGCTGGAGGGGCTAGGCGCCCTGCACGGCAGTGGTGCGGCACTGGCCAGCTATTTGCTGTTCGAGCCGGGCTTCATCGCGGCGCTGATGGCCCTGGGCCAAGCCGACGTCAAGGCCCGCGCTGACGAAATCCTGTCTTTTTTAAACCAAGCAGGGGAACATCCGGTGCGATAATCCGCCGATTCATTCTGGAGACACATTGCCGTGGAAACTACCCCGAGTCGGTAGCTTTCGAACGCCTTGAGCATGAGCCCATCGTTCGAAAGCTGCAGAAACACCCCTTCGCCGCCCCTTTGAACTTTTGGCAACTGGCCATTTTTCGGATTCGCCATGCTCAACATCTTCACCCTCGTCAACGGCCGTCTCTTCCAGGAAGAGATCGAGTCACTGGAAGAGCTCTCCCGTTTTCAGCCTATCTGGGTCGACCTGGAGTCGCCCACTCTGGAGGAAAAACGCTGGATCAAGCAATACTTTGGCTTGTTAATCCCCGAAGACGCGATGGACGAGGACATCGAAGAATCCGCCCGCTTTTACGAAGAGGACAACGGCGAGTTGCACATCCGCTCCGACTTCTTGATCGCCGACGACGACGAGCCCCGCACGGTGCGCTGCGCTTTCATCTTGAACCAGCACAACGCCGAGCTGAAAAGCCAGGGCGTGCTTTTTTCAATCCACGACGAAGACGTGCCGGTATTTCGCCTTTTGCGCATGCGTGCGCGCCGCGCGCCGGGCCTGATTGAAGACGCCAAAGAAGTGCTGCTCAAACTGTTTGACGCCGACGCCGAATACTCAGCGGACACACTCGAAGGCATTTACGACCAGCTCGAAAAAGTGGGCAACACCGTGCTGTCGGGCGATGTGACCGACGCCATGGCCAGCGAAGTGCTGGGCGCGATCGCGCGGCAAGAAGACATGAACGGCCGCATCCGTCGCAACGTGATGGACACACGCCGCGCCTTGAGCTTCATGATGCGCTCCAAAATGCTGAATGCCGAGCAGTTTGAAGATGCACGACAGATCATGCGCGACATCGATTCGCTCGACTCGCACACGGCCTTTTTGTTCGACAAAATCAACTTTTTGATGGATGCCACTGTCGGTTTCATCAACATCAACCAGAACAAGATCATCAAGATTTTCTCGGTGGCCAGCGTGGCCTTGCTGCCGCCTACCTTGATCGCCAGCTTGTACGGCATGAACTTCCAGTACATGCCCGAGCTGTCGCAAAAATGGGGCTACCCCTACGCTCTGGCGCTGATGGCCGCCAGCGCCGTGGTGCCCATGTGGTACTTCCGCAGGCGCGGTTGGCTCAAATAAGGCCTGCTCAAACGGGCTGCCGACAGGTCAGCCACTGCGACAAAATGGCCCGGCTGTAGCGGCTGGCCACTTCACGAATGAAACGATTGAAGTCGGTGTGCGCCGTGTCGTCTGCGCGGTCCGAGATGGTCCGCACAGCCGCAAACGGCACACCATAGTCCAAACACACCTGCGCCACCGCCGCACCCTCCATTTCCACCGCCAAAGCCTCTGGCAAGGATTCGCGAAGCGCCTGGCTTTCGGCGTGGGTCGATACAAAGCGGTCACCGCTGACGATCAAACCCTGGTGCACCTTGGGCGAACTCAGTTGAAACTGGGCCAAGGTCTCAGGGCCCAAATGCCGCTCCGCCGCCTGCAGCACCTGCTGCGCGGCCTCAGCCAATTGCAACGACAAAACGGCATCGGCCTCAAAAAGAGCCCGGCCATACAACGGCACCTCGTGCCTGGGAAACAGTGGCGAGGCATCCATGTCGTGCTGAATGAAGCCACTGGCCACCACCACATCGCCCACGTGCACCCCCGGGCCCAATCCACCCGCCGCGCCAGTGAACACCAGCGCATCCACCCCAAAGCGCTCCAGCATCACCGTGGCCGTGGTGGCCGCCGCCACTTTGCCAATGCGCGAGAGCACCGCCACGATCGCATGGCCTTGCCAGTGACCCACCCAGAAGTCACGCCCCGCCACCAACACCCGCTGCTCGTCGGGCATGTCGGCCAGCACAGCGGCCAGCTCTTCGTGCAGAGCACTCATGATGCCGATCACCGCCATGAATCGTCCTTAGTTTTGTGCATCAGAAATAGGCGTCAAATTGAAAACGGCCACAAGCGAACTTGTGGCCGCCAAACTCAGCCCCGGTGCATCCGGGCAGCACAACATCAAGCTTTATCGCGCAACTCGCGCCGCAAAATTTTGCCCACCGGGGTTTTGGGCAACTCGGCACGGAACTCGATCACCCGAGGCTGCTTGTAAGCGGTCATGTTCTCGCGGCAATAGACCATGATTTGCTCGGCCGTCAAGGCAGGGTCTTTCTTGACCACCACCAGCTTCACGGTCTCACCTGTTTTCTCGTCCGGCACACCAATGGCCGCGCATTCCAGCACACCCGGACAAGCCGAAGCGACTTCCTCAACCTCGTTGGGGTAGACGTTGAAACCACTGACCAGAATCATGTCTTTCTTGCGGTCAACAATCTTGAAGAAGCCGCGCTCATCCATCGTGCCCACATCACCCGACTTGAAATATCCATCGGCCGTCATGACCTTGGCGGTCTCGTCAGGGCGCTGCCAGTAACCGGCCATCACCTGCGGGCCTTTGATGGCGATCTCACCGGACTGCCCCACTTCGGTCACTTCTTTGCCGTCGTCGTCCAGCAGCTTCATCCAGGTCCCGGGCAAGGGCACGCCGATGGTGCCGGTGAACTCTGTGCTGGTGGTCGGGTTGCAACTGGCCGATGGACTGGTCTCGGACAAGCCATAACCTTCGCAAATGGGGCAGCCGGTTTTCTCCAGCCAAAGCTTGGCCACGTTGGGCGTGACAGCCGTGCCGCCACCCAAAGACACTTTCAGGTTGGACCAGTTAACCGTGTTGAAATCCGGGTGGTTGGCCAAGCCATTGAACAAGGTGTTCACGGCGGGAAAGCTGTGGAAGGTGTGCTTGGACAACTCCTTGAGCACAGCGGGCAGATCGCGCGGATTGGGAATCAGGATGGTCTTGCCGCCCATGCGCAGTCCCAGCATCATGTTCACCGTGAAAGCGAAGATGTGGTACAGCGGCAAAGCACACACACTGGTGGGCTGCTCGCCTGCCGGGATGCGCTTCATGACGGGCGCGTTCCAGGCCTCAGACTGCAAAACGTTGGCAATGACATTGCTGTGCAGCAGTACCGCACCTTTGGACACTCCGGTGGTGCCGCCTGTGTACTGCAGCACCGCGATGTCATCGGCGCTCAGCTCGGGCTTGCGAAAGGCTTGTTGACGCCCTTTGGACAAAGCGTCATTGAAGCGCACCGCCTGGGGCAGGCGAAAGGCAGGCACCATTTTCTTGACGTTCCGCACCACGTAATTGACCAAGCCGCCCTTGAGCAGGCCCAGCCGGTCACCCATGGCCGCCAAAATCACATGCTGCACCGGGGTTTGTGCGATGCACTTTTCAAGGGTGGCGGCAAAGTTTTCGATGATGACAATCGCCTTGGCCCCCGAGTCCTTGAGCTGGTGCTCCAGTTCACGGGCGGTGTACAACGGGTTGACATTGACCACCACCAAACCGGCCCGCAAAATGGCCGCCACCGCCACCGGGTACTGCGGCACATTGGGCATCATGACCGCAACACGATCGCCTTTGCTGAGGCCCAAGGATTGCAGGTAGGCTGCCAGACCCAAGCTTTCCTGGTCGGTTTGGGCAAAGCTCAAATCCTTGCCCATGAAGCTGTAGGCAGTACGATCGGCATATTTGGCAAAACTCTCTTCGAGCAAGCCCACCAGCGAACTGTACTGGCTGGGGTCAATGTCAGCGGGCACGCCTTCGGGGTAACTCTTGAGCCATACGGGGTTCAGGTTCATGTGGGGTTCTCCTGCGGTCAGTCTACAGCACTCCTGACGTCTAACTGACTCTTGCTGATGCTGGATTTCCCGAGGTTTGTAAGCAAAGGCTACGGCCAGTTGGCTCCCCACTGTGCACGATGAAAAAGCCATGCATAAAAGACCAATGAACCCGCCACAACGGACACCAATAAAAAGACCGGATCAAATATATGTGTCGTGAACAGGACCGATGCAGGCAAAGGCGAATCCTTGTCGTCAATAACACCATCAGAAAAAAGGGGCCCCTGGGGCCCCTTGTTTGCAATCGATGACGCGCCTCAGGCCTTGAGCGCCACCAAGACCTCGTCAAGCATCTTTTTGGCATCGCCAAACAACATGCGGTTGTTGTCTTTGTAGAACAGCGGGTTGTCCACACCGGCGTAGCCGCTGGCCATGGAACGCTTCATGACGATGCTGGTGCGGGCCTTCCAGACTTCGAGCACCGGCATGCCGGCGATCGGGCTGGTCGGGTCGTCTTGGGCTGCCGGGTTCACGATGTCGTTGGCGCCAATGACGATGGCCACGTCGGTGTTCGGGAAATCGTCGTTGAGTTCGTCCATCTCGAACACGATGTCGTAAGGCACCCTGGCTTCGGCCAAGAGCACGTTCATGTGACCCGGCATGCGTCCGGCCACCGGGTGGATGCCAAAGCGCACGTTCACGCCTTTTTCGCGCAGTTGTTTGGTGATTTCAAACACCGTGTGCTGGGCCTGCGCTACAGCCATGCCGTAGCCGGGCACCACGATCACGTTTTTGGCGTCACGCAGCAGCTCGG
>CAMDFT010000038.1 GCA_945897795.1 Limnohabitans sp. Rim8
CTGAAGCTCTTGCTCGGGAATCTCTTCAAAGACGCGCACCACCTTGGTCACACCGCTCATGCCGCGGGCGATGTCCGTGGCGCGTTTGGCCTCGCGCGCAGTCACGCGGCCCATCAGATAGACGATGCCGCGCTCGGTCACCACCTTGAAGGCATTGACCTGCAGATCTTTGGCGTCCACAAAGGCCGCTTTGATCCTGCCGGTGATGACGATATCCTTGGAGCGCTGGGTCAGTGAACTGACGGGCATCACCGTCAAATCGTTCACCACCGCGTTCACGTTTTCCTGGCTCGACGCGAGTTTTTCGGCGCGCTCCTTGTCCGCAGCGGTGCGCACCTCGCCACTGAGCAGCACTTGGCGGTTGAAGCTGGTCACGTTCAGGTGGATGCGGTCGCCCATTTCTTGGCGCACGGCGCTGGCCACTTTGATCTCTATGCTTTCGTCTTCGACCTGGGTGCCCGTGGTGCGGCGGTCAGTGGCCACCACACCGGTCATGACAGCGCCCCCCACGATCAAAGGTGCGCACGCACTCAGGCTGGCCAAAGTGGCCAGCAACACGGCACTGTAGACCACTGTTTGAAGTTGACGTTTCATTTAATAAGACTCCTGTTCACCCAACAACTGGGTGTCAATGCCATCACACAAACAGTGCAGCACCAACTGCTGCACCTCGCGAATTCGGGCCACGCGCTCATGGGGCACGCAGACGTGCACATCGGTCTCGCGCAGTTGGCGGGCCAATGCGCCGCCTTGGTGACCAGTCAGTGCCACCACACTCATTTCACGCTCGTGCGCGGCCTGCACCGCCTGCACCAGGGTGTTTTCAGTCCCATGGGCGCTGATGAGAAAGAGCACATCCCCGGTGTGGCCCAAGGCCCGCACCTGGCTGGCCAAAGCCTGCTCTTCGGGCCACAAAGTGGCCATCTGGGCATCGGCCGACAAGGCCATGGCCGACAGGCCTGGTCTTTCTCGCTCAAAGCCGCCCACCAGCAACCCCGCCAAATATTGCGCCAGACCCGCCGATGCACCCAGCCCAGCCGTCAGCACCTTGCCGCCACCGGTCACGCAGGCCAAAACGGCCTGAACGGCCGAATCAACAGGCTTGGCCAAGCCATCGGCCACCTGGTAGTGCAGATCGGCACTGTCGATGAAATGCTGTTGAATGCGCAGGTCTAACATAGGCCGGGATGATAACCCCGTCAGCCCGGTTCAGCCCACGCCTTAGCCCGCAATGTCGTGGCTAAAGCCACCGACCTACTGGATACCGGATCAATAGCTGGCGTCAAAGGCGGCCTGCAGCCACTGCGGCCCGGCGGCATCCAAGGCCACCACATCAAAGCGCGCGGGTGGCAACTGACGCCAATTGAGCAGGTAATGCCGGGCTGCAAACACAATGCGCCGTTGTTTGACATGGCCAACGGTGGCGGCCGCGCCGCCAAAGTCGCTGCGGCTGCGTTTTCGCACCTCGACAAACACCACGGTGCCATCCGGGCTTTGCATGATCAGGTCTATTTCGCCCCCGCCTCGGCCCGGGGTCCGATAATTGCGCTGCAACAGCCGCAAGCCGCGTGCTTGCAAAAAGGCCAGCGCCTCGTCTTCACCCGCATCACCCCGGGCTTTGGCAGAGGGCTGACCCACTTTGTCTTTTTTGAGGAATTGCATTGACTCCGTCTCCCTTGTCTGCCTCGTTTGCCAACGCCCTGGCGGCTGCGCACGAAGCCGCTGGTGCACAAAACCACCCGGCCAGCACACTGTATGTCGTGGCCACCCCGATTGGCAACCTGGCCGACATCAGCCTGCGCGCCTTGCATGTGCTGGCCCGCGTGGATGTGGTGGCCTGCGAAGACACCCGCCACACCCAGCAATTGCTGCGCGCTTATGGGCTGGACCGCCCGGGCAGCCAACTGCTGGCGGTGCACCAACACAACGAAGCCGAAGCCGCCCACAACGTGCTGGATCGCTTGGGGCAAGGCCAGCGCGTGGCCTATGTGAGCGATGCGGGCACCCCCGCCATCAGCGACCCGGGCGCGCGCCTGGTGGCCGCCGTGCGCCAAGCCGGGTTTCGGGTCATGCCCTTGCCCGGCGCCAGCAGCTTGACCACCGCCCTCAGCGCAGCGGGCATGACCGGTGACAGCGGCTTTGTGTTTGCCGGGTTTTTGTCCAGCAAAGCCACGGAACGCCAATTGGCCGTGCAACAGCTGGCCCAAGAAAGTCGCGCCGTGGTGCTGCTGGAGGCGCCCCACCGCATCGAAGCCCTGGCCCAGGCGCTGGCGGTGCTGGGCCCGCGCCGCGTCACGCTGGGGCGCGAGCTGACCAAGCAGTTTGAGCAAATCGAGACCCTGCCCGCGCAAGATTTGAGCGCCTGGCTGGCCGAGAAACCCGAGCGCTTGCGGGGTGAATTTGTGCTGGTGCTGCACGACGCGCCGGTGGAAGACGCCACGGGGGAAGGCTTGCGGGTCTTGCAGTTGCTGCTGCCCGAATTGCCCCTAAAAACAGCGGTCAAACTGGCGGCCGAGATCTCGGGCGAATCCAAAAACACCTTGTACGACCTGGCCTTGGCCCTGAAAAAATCCAGTTGATCCCGCACCCAGTCGCGCCACCCAAGGCACAATCGGCTCCCATGAATTTCACCCGAATCCTCACCCTCACCGCCATCGCCGCCCTGACCGTTGGGGCTTGGCATGCCTTTGGATGGCCGGGCATCGCCCTGGCCGTGGGCGGCATTGTCATGTGGGTGTTGCTGCACTTCACGCGCTTGCTCACCATCCTCAAAAAAGCCGCCGATCGCCCGATCGGCCATGTGGCCAGCGCGGTGATGCTCAACGCCAAGCTGAAAAAAGGCGCGACCTTGATGCATGTGATCGCCATGACCCGCGCTCTGGGCGAGCTGCAGACCGAAAAAGACGCCCAACCCGAGGTGTACCGCTGGACCGACACGGGCCAGTCGAGCGTGAGCTGCACTTTTGTGGGCGGCAAGCTGACCGAATGGACGCTGCAGCGGCCCGAGCAGGTCAGCCCTTAAAATCTCTCTTTTGCACTGTTTAATGCCCCTTCTTCAAAGGACACTTTCATGAGCGTTGTCATCCCCTCCATGTCAGACCGTGACGGCAAAATCTGGATGGACGGCCAGATGGTCGATTGGCGCGATGCCAAGATCCATGTGCTGAGCCACACCCTGCACTACGGCTGCGGCGCTTTTGAGGGCGTGCGCGCCTACAAAACCGAGCAAGGCACGGCCATCTTCCGCCTGCAAGAGCACACCGAGCGCCTTTTCAACAGCGCCAAAATCTTGCGCATGGCCATCCCCTTCACTCAAGACCAGGTCAATGAAGCCCAGCGCGCCGTGGTGCGCGAGAACAATCTGGAATCGGGCTACATCCGCCCCCTGACCTGGATTGGTGACAAAAAACTGGGCGTCAGCCCCAAGGGCAACACCATCCACTTGATGGTGGCCGCCTGGACTTGGGGTGCCTATTTGGGCGAAGAAGGCCTGAAGCGTGGCATCCGCGTGAAAACCAGCAGCTACACCCGCCACCACGTCAACATCACCATGACGCAAGCCAAGGCGGTGAGCAACTACACCAACAGCATTTTGGCCAACATGGAAGTGACCGACGAAGGTTACGACGAAGCCCTGCTGCTCGACACCTCGGGCTTTGTGTCCGAAGGCGCGGGCGAGAACATCTTTGTGGTGAAAAACGGCGTGATCTACACGCCCGATTTGTCGGCCGGTGCCCTCAACGGCATCACCCGCAACACGGTATTCCACATCGCCAAAGACTTGGGGTTAGAGATCGTGCAAAAGCGCATCACCCGCGACGAGGTCTACATTGCCGACGAGGCGTTCTTCACGGGCACCGCCGCCGAAGTCACGCCGATTCGCGAGCTTGACCGCATCGAGCTGGGCAAGGGCGATTACGTGGGCAGCCGCGGCCCCATCACCGAGAAAATCCAGAGCGCCTTCTTTGACATCGTCAACGGCCGCAACCCCCAATACGCCCACTGGCTGACCCAGGTTTGAACCATGAGCAACGCGACTGTTGAACTGCTGACCGCCGACCTGAACCCCCAGGGCGGCGTGTTTTGCCCCAGCCCCAAGGCCGACATGAAAATCTGGAACAGCCACCCCAAGGTGTATCTGGACGTGGCCAAATCCGGCCAGGCCAAGTGCCCCTATTGCGGCACCCTCTACAAACTCAAAGCCGGCGAAGTGGTGAGCCACCACCACTGACCCAGACTGGCATAAGTCAGGGCTCCAGGCTTCAATACGCGCCTTCTCGGTTCAGCACCACGCGTATCGTCTTGAACAGAATCGCGATGTCGTACCACAGGGACCAGTTCTTGACGTACCACGTGTCCAGGTACACGCGGGTGTCGTAACCGGTGTCGTTGCGACCGCTGACTTGCCACAGGCCCGTCATGCCGGGGCGCACCATCAAAAAGTAATCAACATCGTCGCCATATCGTGCCAGTTCGGCACGGATCACAGGGCGGGGGCCCACCAAGCTCATCTCGCCGCGGATTACGTTGAACAACTGCGGCAGCTCGTCCAGGCTGGTGCGACGCAAAAACTGGCCGATGGGTGTGATGCGCGGGTCGTTGCGCAGCTTGAATTCGCGCTCCCACTCGGCACGCGCAGCCGGGTCATTGGCCAGCAGCTCTCGTAAGCGCTCTTCGGCATCCACCTGCATGGTGCGGAACTTGAAGCAAGGAAACACCTTGCCCGACTGCCCCACCCGCTGGTGCGCAAATATGGCCGGGCCGCCGTCGCGCCGAATGCGCAAGGCGATGTAGAGCAAAGGCAAGGCCCCCAACACCAGCAGCACCAGCGCCGCGAACAAATCGAACACCCGCTTGAGCAAGCGGGCAGGCTTTGGTATCCGACCAAGCCAAATATGCTGCGTTTTGAATGAGCCTCATCAGGCAAACACCTCAGCCTGCGCCAGCGCCAAACCCGCTTGGTCTTTGGCCGACAGCTGCGGCGTCAGGCCTTGGGGCCAGGTGATGCCGATGGCCGGGTCGTTCCACGCAATGCAGCGCTCATGCGCGGGGGCGTAGTAGTCGGTGGTTTTGTACAAGAAGTCTGCGGTGTCCGACAGGACCACAAAGCCATGTGCAAAGCCCGGTGGCACCCAGATTTGTTTGTGGTTGTCTTCGGTCAGCTCTACCCCGGCCCATTGGCCAAAGGTGGGGGAACTTTTGCGGATGTCCACGGCCACATCAAACACCGCGCCGCGCACCACGCGCACCAGTTTGCCTTGGGCTTGTTGCAGCTGGTAGTGCAGGCCGCGCAGCACGCCTTGGGCGCTGCGGCTGTGGTTGTCTTGTACAAAGCTCACATCCAGGCCGGTGACTTGCTTGAAGTCTTGCTGGTTGAAGCTTTCAAAAAAGAAGCCTCGGCTGTCGCCGAACACTTTGGGCTCGAGGATGAGCAGGTCGGGGATGTGGGTGGGGGTGACGGTGTAGGGCATGGGGTTACAACAGGCGCTGGCTTTTCAGTGCGGCAGGAATGGCGAATCAGGGATGTGTCTGCTCAGGTCCATTCGGTTATGGAGGATTCGCAGGATGTCCAGCACTTGTTCTTCTGAAACTCTGAAAACCACGAAGTGGCGTGCTTTGCGACCGTAGCGCGCAATGTGCAATGTACAAATGTTTGGTGCCAATTCATTTCGGTTTTTGATACCGGGCGTCTCAGGACCATTTGTCAGCGCCTCAAGTGCCAGTGAAATTGTTTCTATGTATTGGTCGGCTTGTAACGCACCAAATTGCTCTGCGGTCCATTGGGTGATGTCCAAGACGTCTAATTCGGCTTGATGGGTCAGCCGCACAACCCAGTTTCGACTCATGTCGGCCTGGTGACTTTCGCGGTCAGTGAATGAAGGTGCGCGCGCAAGGATTGCGCCGAGTCAAAGCTGGTGAATCGCCCCGCGTCTATGTCCGCAATGCCTGTCTGCACAGCTGTTCGCAGGGCTTCTAAGCGATAAGCGTCTTCGGCTTCTCGCTGCTCGACCAGCCGAAGCCCTTCGCGCAGCACTTCACTGGCATTTTGGTATCGCCCGCTGATGACCAGCTGTTCGACCAGAATGGCTTGGTGCTCTGTCAGGACAACGTTACGTGTAGGCATGGCTTTTCCCTTCAGTTTTGTTGGCATATTATGCCAATCCAACCAATCCTCTTTCAAAAAAGAAGCGCCGTGTATCGCCAAAGACCTTGGGCCTGAGGATGAGCGGGTTGGGAATGTGGGTGGGGGTGACGGTGTAGGGCATATGGGAGTTGGGGATTGCCTCTCGTGTCAAGCGGGTGCCGTAGCGGATTTGCGTGGGCGTCCGCCCTTGGCCCCATTGACTTTGGCGGCTTGAGTTTTGGCTATTGATTTAACGCGGCCAGCTTTGGCTGCATGTGTTCGCATCCAACTGCGGCTACCAAAAAGTCCAGCAAGCAGGCCTTCGACAGTCAAGTCGGCATCCAGTTTGGGCCAGTGCAGTCCGGTAACTTGTGGCGAGATTTCAATGTCAATCAGTTCTGAAGCTTGCGCGTTGGCCAGCCCTTGTGCCAGTTGGGGCGGGAAAGAAAACGATGAGCCGTTTTCGAGCGCAATGACAATCAGCTTTTTTCGTGTGTCGTAGTGCGCAGAACAGGCGCTTAGGCGCGCGACTTGCTCAATTTGCCCCCTGGCTTGCGCTTCCTCAACACGGGTCAGTTCTGCCTTGATCCATTCAGGTGTGTTGGCTTTAGTCATGCAATTGGCTCCAATGAGTTCTGAGCTGTTTCAAATGGGCATCGACGGCCATCAGGGCTGCGGTGACTTCAGCGACTTTGGGTTTGCCCATGATGGTCTTATGGTTTAAAACCGATCATGTTGGGTTTTTTCACTGCTTGCACGCCAAATCCTGAGCGACCAAGCAGCACAGCACGCATTGGCTCCCCCGCATCGCCACAGACCTTCTTCTCAAGGATGAGCAGGTGGGGGTGACGGTGTAGGGCATGGGAGGGCACTGGATTGCCACGCTGCACTCGCAATGACGGGAGATAACGGGATTGCCACGCTTTGTTGCGCTGCGATGCGGTGAATAGCCTGCTCTTGCAGGCTACCGCAACCCCAGCGTCTTTTATGAACGGGGGCTGGCGGGCTTTTTCTGTCGAAACTGGCTTTGTGAAGCGACTTTCGGGATGGCAGTTGGCGGAAATTGGGCTTTCAACGCCAATTTCAAGCAACTGATAATTTTAGGCTTAACGGCCCTGTCTAAAACTGACAATAGATGCACCCATGATAGTTAATTTAATAAATTATCAAAACCATCTGTTAGTTTCACCACGAAAACAGCCCCGCCGCCAGGCTGGGCCAGGCATTCGACGCTGCCGCCATGCCGCTCGGCGATGCTTTTGACCAAGGACAGGCCCAATCCAACGCCGCCGACCTGCTCGCTGGCACCTGGCAGTCTGAAAAAGGGTTCAAAGATGCGTTGCCGCCAGGCTTCGGGGACGCCAGGGCCGCGGTCACTGACACTCAGCACCACGCCTTCGGGGCTGGTGTGCAGGCGCAACACGACTGCATCCGTCTGCACGCTGGCCCCATAGCGCCGCGCATTTTCCAGCAGGTTGCGCACCATGCGCCGCAGCAGTTTGGCCACGCCAGGCACTTCGATTTGCGCCAGGCCTTCGGCCACGTCAAAGCTGGCCCCGACCCGGGCACACTCTTCGGCGCACAGGCCCACCAAGTCCACCGCCTCCACGGTGCCGATGTCAGCTTCTTTGGCATTGAGGCGACTGGCCAGCAAAATCTCGTCGATCAGCTGGTCCAGCTCGGCCATGTTGCGCAAGATTTCGGCACGGGTGCGTTGCTGCAAGGTGGCGTCGGCGCGGGGGCCGTCCACCAGCTCCAGCCCCATGCGGATGCGTGCCAGTGGCGAACGCAACTCGTGCGAAGCGTTGGCCAGCAAAGATTTTTGCGAGGCCATCAGGCCTTCGATGCGCTCGGCCGCCGCGTTGAAGCGTTCGGACAAATCGGCCACTTCGTCGTCGCCTTGCACGGGCATGCGCACCGACAAGTCGCCCTCGCCCCAGCGCTGCACGCCGCGCTGAAGACCTTCAAGCCGCTGCGTGAGCCTGCGCACCACCGGGTACAGGCCCAGCGCCACAGCCAGACCAATCAGACCCAGCATCCAGAAAAAACCCGAGGGCTTGGCCCACCAGGGCATTTCCTTGCGCAAATGGTGGGGCACGCGGCCGTCCGGGCCTGGCCCCACACCGGGCATGCCGGGCATGCCTTGCATTGCGGAGGCACGGGGGCGCTCACCAGCACGTTCGCCGCTGCGCTGCACTTGCAGCGCCAGGGTCTGCCCATCGGGCAAAGGCACCTCAAAAACCAAAGGTGCACCCGGCCCGGCCCGGGTGGTGCTGTCCAACACATCCCCTTGAGCGTTCAGTACCACCCATTCACGCGGGGCGGGCGGCGCGGCATGGTGCTCGACCGTGGCCCGCCAGGCCCAGCCCACCACCAGCATCGACAGGGTCACCACACCCACAACCGCCAACCAGATGCGCAGGTAAAGGTGGCGTGACCAGTGGCGCGACAAAGCTTGGATCGGCATGGGCTCAGTCTTGTTGGCGGGCAAACACATAGCCCACACCGCGCACGGTGAGGATGCGTTGCGGTGCTTTGGGGTCGACCTCGATGGCGGCGCGGATGCGGCCCATGTGCACGTCGATGGACCGGTCAAAAGCTTCGAGTTCGCGGCCGCGCACGGCTTCCATGATTTGGTCTCTGGTGAGTACGCGGCCTGCGCGTTCGGCCAAGGCCAACAGCAGGTCGTATTGGTGCGAGGTCAGCTCGCAGTCTTGGCCCTTGACGCTGACGCGGCGGGCGTCTCGGTCGATCTCGAGCGAGCCAAATTGCATGCGTTGTGTTGGCGTGTCGTTCACAGGGTTCTTGCGCCGCAAAATGGCTTTGATGCGGGCCAGCAATTCGCGGGGCTCAAAGGGCTTGGGTAAATAATCGTCGGCCCCCATTTCCAGGCCGATGATGCGGTCCATCGGATCGCCTTTGGCGGTGAGCATGAGCACCGGCACTTGGCCCAAAGCGCCGGGCAGGGCGCGGATGCGCTGACACACCTGCAGGCCATCCATGTCGGGCAGCATCAGGTCGAGGATGACCAGGTCCACCCCCGCGCTTTGCAAGCGGGTCAGGCCACTTTGCGCGTTGGGCGCATGACTGACGCCAAAACCGTTTTGCCCCAAATAGTCCGCCACCATGCCCGCCAAGCGCACATCGTCTTCGATCATCAAGATTTGTTGCATGGCTGGATCATCGCCTTTTTGCAAGCGCTGAACGTGTCGGTTTTGTAAATCTGCGTAAAAGAGCTAAGCGCCTTTAAGCGGCGGCCACTGTCGGCGGGCATGAATGATGTTGACGATTTCCACAGAATGTGGCCCTTCACGGTACAGGACGATGTAGTTGCTGGTGACGATCAACTCGCGCATGCCCTTCACGCGCGTCGATGGCTTGTAGAGCTTGGGGTGATCGGGCAGCTTGGACACTTTGGCCTCGATCTCGTCCATCAATGACTGGGCGGCATCCGGGTTGTCCTCGGCGATGTGGTCGATGATGTCCAGCAAATCTGAGCGCGCCTGGGCTCGCCACTCAAGACGCGGCTTTGTGGGCATGTTTTTTCCGCTTGGCATCGATCAACGCTTGTGCATCGGACATGACTTGGGCGTGCAAAATGTTCGGCGCTGGATCTGCCAGAGACTGCGCCACCTTTTTGTTCGCCCAGTCAGCATGGGCCTTTGCCTCGAAGACACTGCGCATGCGCTCAGATGCGTCTGGACGAACTCGCGTGGTCTTGAGGGATTGCTCATCGAAGTCGGACGCATTGACGTTGAACTGCGAAATTCCCACACCCCCGAGATAGCTCACCAGCGTTTCAAATTTGCGGAATGTGCGAACTGCGCCGCGCCTGGCGGCCAATGAACGCTCGGTCACACCATATTTGATGACAACGCCCCAACCGCCAGAGTGACCGATCACCTCAGCACCATGAACAACCCCGGCTTCAACCAATTTTTCAAGGGTTGTGTGGTCAATGGTGTTGGTTGTGAAGGACATGGCTTTCCTTTTTGGGGCGCAAAAGAGGATGCCATCTTAACCAGTTAATCAATAATTGGCTGCAGATATTTACTGCTGATGACATAGCCACCCCACAAAGCCGTTAAGACCGAGGTGGCGGGTTGTTGGCATGCACCTTTGATGCCAGCGCCACCAACACGAGCACCGGCAGGCCCAACCAGGCCGTGGCCGTGAAGAAGCTGGCGTAGCCGTGGGCATCGACAAATTCACCCGAAAAACCGGCGATGAACTTGGGCAGCAGCAGCATCATGGAGCTGAGCAGCGCGTATTGCGTGGCGGAATAGCTGATGTTGGTGAGCGAGGACAAGTAAGCAATGAAGGCAGCCGAAGCAATGCCGCTGGCCAGGTTGTCGGCCGAGATGACCCAGACCAGGGCCTGCACATCGTGGCCCACGCCGCTGAGCCAAACAAACAACAAATTGGTGAGCGCACTCAAGGCCGCACCCAGCATAAGCACGCGCATGACGCCCAGACGCGCCGACAGCAAGCCGCCCACAAACGCCCCCACCAAAGTCATGATGACGCCGTAGAGCTTGGTCACGCTGGCCACCTCGCTTTTGGTGAAACCCATGTCCACATAAAACGGGTTGGCCATGATGCCCATGACCACGTCGCTGATGCGGTAGACCGCGATCAGCGCCAGCAGCAGCACCGCCTGCCAGCGGTAACGCAGCCAAAAATCGACAAAAGGCTCGACCACCGCGCCCTTGAGCCATTCCGCCACGTTGCGCGCAGGCGCAAAGGGCGCGGTCACCGGCTCGGGCGAGGCCAGCACCACCCACATGCCCGGCAGCATGCTGAGCGCCATGACCAGGTAGGCCGCTTGCCAAGCCGATTGCGCGTAACCCGTGGCCTGCTCACCTTGGACAAAGGCCGCCACCCACAGCACCCCCGCCCCAGCCCAAATCATGGCCAGGCGGTAACCCGTCTGGTAACTGGCCGCCAAAGCGGCTTGGGCGTTCACTTCGGCCGACTCAATGCGGTAAGCGTCCAGCGCGATGTCTTGTGTGGCAGAAGCGATGGCCACGGCCAAAGCGCAAGCCACCAATGGGCCCAACAGTTGCGAAGGGTCATTCATGGCCATGCCCACCAGCCCGAGCGCGATGACCAGCTGTGACACCAAAAGCCAGCTGCGCCTGCGCCCCAGCTGCCGTGTGAGCCATGGAATGGGCATGCGGTCCACCAGAGGGGCCCACATCCATTTCACGCCATAAGCCAGGCCGACCCAACTGAGGTAACCAATGGTGCTTCGGTCGATGCCCGCCTCGCGCAGCCGAAAACTGAGCGTGCCCAGCACCAGCAGCAGCGGCAAGCCCGCTGAAAAGCCCAAGGCCAGCATGCGCAGGCTGGCGGGCTGAAGATACAGGCGCAGCGCCTCGCGCCAGGTGCGCACGGTGGCGGGCGGCGTGTTGTCGTTGGGGGCGGCAGATGGGGCAGGATGAGACATTTGCGGATTATCAACTGCACAAGGCTCAACGGCTGGGTCACTTGCAGCCGCTGACATTTGCTAACGCATCGCTCAGCTGCAAGACTTCAAAATCCACTGCATTCGTTATGATTTCCGAACCATGTGCTTTATTTGCAGCCTCAAAACCTCCTCCGCCCACGCAGATGCCGACGCAGCGGCGCCTGCATCGCCGCGCTGGCAAGCCCGGCGGGCCTTTATCTTGGCCGCTGGTGCCACAGCCGCAGGCTCGGCGCTGGCCCAGGTCGATGTGGGCTCGGCCTCGGGTTTGCGCAAATTGGTGCCCGCCGAGACGCTGGAAAATTCGGCCCGTCAACAATACGCGCAAGTGTTGGCCGAAGCCCGCGCCAAAAACGCATTGGCACCCGACGGCCACCCGCAACTGCAACGCCTGCACACCATCGCCCAAAAACTCATTCCGCACACCACGCCATGGAACAATCGCTCACGCGACTGGAAGTGGCAGGTCAACCTGATCGGCAGCAAACAGATCAATGCCTGGTGCATGCCCGGCGGCAAGATCGCGTTTTACACCGGGATCCTGGACCAGCTCAAGCTCAACGACGACGAAGTGGCCATGATCATGGGGCATGAGATGGCACATGCACTGCGCGAACACGCGCGCGAACGTCTGGCCAAAAGCCAGGCCACCAGCATTGGCCTGTCCATTGCTTCTCAACTGTTGGGTTTGGGCTCATTGGGCGATGTGGCGGCCAACTTGGGCACCTAATTGCTCACATTAAAGTACAGCCGCGACGACGAAACCGAGTCTGACCTGGTGGGCCTGGAGATCGCTGCGCGTGGCGGCTACCGGCCCGAAGCCAGCGTGACTTTGTGGCAGAAGATGCAAGCGGCCAGCGGCAATGGCGGGCCGTCCTTTTTGTCCACCCACCCCAGTGGCAACAACCGCATCGAAGAGCTGCAGGCCAACCTGCCCAAGGTGCAGCACCTCTACGACCAAGCCCGCCGGGGCTGAAGCACTCTTTTGAGATGTCCTACCCGACTGGATCGGGTATCCATGCCCTTAACGATCACGCACATACGGGTTGCTCTGACGCTCGCGCCCAAAGGTGCTCTCCGGCCCGTGCCCGGGAATGAACACGGTGTCATGGCCCATGGGCCACAGACGTTCGGTGATGCTGGCAATCAGGTCGTCGTGGTTGCCTTGCGGAAAATCGGTGCGGCCAATGCTGCCGGCAAACAGCACATCGCCTACAAAAGCGCGCTTGATTTCGGGCGAATAAAACACCACATGGCCGGGCGTGTGGCCTGGGCAGTGGCGCACCTGCAAAGTGTGCGCCCCCAGCGTGACGGTGTCGCCATCGGCCAACCAGCGCGTGGGCTTGAACACCCGCGCCGGCGGAAAACCATAAGCCGCAGCGGCCTGCGGTAAGCCATCGATCCAGAACTGGTCTGCGGGGTGCGGCCCGATGATGGGCAAGCCCCCAAGTTGCTCGGCCAAGTCGGCCGTGCCAGAGGCGTGGTCCAGATGGCCATGGGTGATCCAGATCTGCTCGAGCTTGAGGCCATGGCGGCGCACCGCATCCAAAATCAAATCCAGATCGCCCCCCGGATCAACGACCGCCGCCTGGCGGCTCTGGTCGTCCCACACAACTGAGCAATTTTGCTGAAAGGGCGTGACGGGTATGGTTTGGTATTGCAGCATGCATCTGATTATCCCAAAAGCCAAGGTGCCAGGCACCCCACTCAACCAGGCCTGATGTACATTGCTGACCAGCCAGCGCCTTTTGGTCTTTTGTATGCGCGCTGCACCGATTGCTTTTTTGCAAACCTGCTCACCCGGCTACCTGACCCGTCAGGAAAGCATCGCGGTTTCGGGCGTGGATGACCTGCTCATCCGTTCCTTGCTCGATAAAAACCAGTTCCACGACCCTTTGGACGAGGCCCTTAACTTGGGCATTTCCTCAGCCACTTGGCCCCTTTTCGGCCTTTTGTGGCCCTCGGGCATGCACATGGCCGAACGCATGGCACGCCGCCCCGTGACGGGCGAGCGCATTTTGGAAATTGGTTGCGGCTTGGCATTGTCCAGTCTGGTGGCGCACCGCCGGGGGGCGCAGATCACAGCCAGTGATTGCCACCCACTGGCGCATGCGTTTTTGGACGAGAACACGCGCATCAATGGCCTCACCCCCATCACTTACCGGCACGGTTTGTGGGGCACGGCCGCGCTTCGCCAAGACGGCTTGCCTGTACTGACAGAGGTCAAGGATGCCGCCGTGTGCGGTGAATTTGACCTGATCTTGGGCAGCGATATCCTCTACGAGCGTGACGATGAGGGCACTCTGGCCCAGTTCATTGGTGAACACGCCGCCCGCAGTTCAGAGATCTGGGTGATCGACCCCAACCGAGGTAACCGCGCCGCCTTTCACAAACACATGGCGCATGCGGGTTTTGCGATGCACGAACAGGTGCTGGACCAGGCCGCACACGACGGCGTGGAGGCGTACAAGGGGCGCATGCTGACGTACACGCGCCACTGATCCGGCCCAATGAAGTTGAAACATCCATGAAACTTTTGTCATCCCGGGCGAAGACCCGGGATCCAGTGCGAACCACGACACAAGTCACAAGCTCAGGTCGTAGCCGATCGTGATCGGGGCGTGATCGGAAAATTTTTCGCCTTTGTAAATGTGCTCCGTGCGGGCCTTCTCGGCCACAGCAGGTGTGGCCAGGTGGTAGTCCAGACGCCAGCCCACGTTGTTGGCATAGGCTTGGCCCCGGTTGCTCCACCAGGTGTAACACGCGTCGGTGGTGTTCGGCTGCAGGCTGCGGTACACGTCCACCAGGCCGCCTTCAGTGGTCAACTGCGTCATCCAGGCGCGCTCTTCGGGCAGAAAGCCGCTGTTTTTCTGGTTGCTGCGCCAGTTTTTCAGGTCGGCCTGCTGGTGCGCGATGTTCACGTCACTGCACACGATGAACTCGCGCTCGCCCTTGAGGGCCATCAGGTGCGGGTACATCACGCTCAAAAATCGGAACTTGGCCTCCTGCCGCTCGGGGCCAGACGAACCGCTGGGGAAGTACACACTGATGATGGACAGCTTGCGCGCAGGCGTGTCGAAGCGGGTTTCGACATAACGGCCTTCGGCATCGAACTCGCCGCCGTCAAAACCCACCACCACATCGCTGGGTTCGTAGCGGGTGTAAACACCCACGCCCGAGTAGCCTTTTTTCTCGGCAAAGTGGAAGTACCCCTTCAGGCCCGCGAGCTCTTCAAACTTTCCCGCCACATCGGGGGCTTGGGCTTTGACCTCTTGCACGCCAATACAATCGGGTTTTTCTTGCGCCAGCCAGGCTTCAACGCCTTTGGTCGTGGCCGAGCGGATGCCGTTGAGGTTGAGGCTGGTGAGTTTGAACAAGGATTTCCCCATGGTGACAGGACAGGCAAGCAGCGCCGAAATGCAGGCGCTCGCTCAGGAATTTGTGCAGTTTGCGGTCGATTCTGGCGTCTTGCGTTTTGGGCAATTCAAGACCAAAGCCGGTCGCATGAGCCCCTACTTTTTCAACGCCGGTCTGTTTGACGACGGTGCCAAGCTGAGTCGACTGGCGCAATTCTATGCAAAAGCCTTGCTGGCCAGCGGCATAGAGTTCGACATGATCTTCGGCCCAGCCTACAAGGGCATCCCGCTGGGTGCAGCGGTGGCCATCGAACTCGCTCGCCTGGGCAAGAACGTGCCCTTTGCCTACAACCGCAAAGAAGCCAAGGACCACGGCGAAGGCGGCTCATTGGTGGGTGCGCCCCTCCAAGGCCGCGTGTTGATCGTGGACGATGTGATGAGCGCGGGCACCGCTGCGCGCGAGTCGATTGCGCTGATCCAGGCTGCCGGGGCCACACCGCATGCCATCGCGATTGCGCTGGACCGTCAGGAAATGGCCACTGAAAAACAGGCCGACGGCACGATCAAGGACTTGCCACACAGCGCGGTTCAATATGTGCGCCACACTTTGGGCATGCAGGTGAGCACCATCGCCCAACTTTCAGACCTGCTGGCTTTCCTGGCCCGTCAAAACCAGCCGGAGTTGCAGGCTCACCTAGGCCCGGTTCAAGCTTACCGAGACCGTTACGGCGTCTGAGTTGGCCCCGAAGTCACATTTACAGTTTTTATGTACTATTTCGTTGCATAATAAGTTAACTTAACTTTTATTAAATTTTATTGACGGAGAAGCGACTCCTTCAAACGCTGTTCACGTTTCGGAAAATACAAATTTAGATACTTTCAGGTATGGGCGTTCTTGCTTGATCGCCCCAGTGCTTGTTCTTCATCAAGCAATCAACTTCGTTGCCCCTTTTTTTCCGATGCGTTTGGGGCCTAAACATTTTTTTTGCACCAAATCACCATTTTCGGCCATTTATTGACAGGAGTACTCCAATTGGGGGATTCGCCAATCTATTTTTTTGGCGAGAATTTCATTTTTAATGTAGTTAGTATTTCATTCGCCATGATTCGTCGAAAGTACATTCTTTGGCTCCCAAAGCAGCAAAAGCCATTTTCTGGGGCGTTTGCCACTTGCACATCCGCTTGCCTCGTCTTGGCGGGCGCCCTTATGCCTGTTGCGCTGCATGCGCAGACATTGCCTCAAGTGGTGAATCAGGCCCTGCAAACCTACCCCGCCGTTTTGTCTGCTTCCGCACGTACGGCAGCCACCCGCAGTGACATCGCACGAGCGCGCAGCGCTCATTACCCTCAACTCGGCGTCAGCGCGACGGCCAATTCCGGCACCCTGCCTGTTGGCACACAGCGAACCGCCTTGACCCCAACAGCTCGACTCAATCTCTGGTCGGGCGGAAAAATTGAAGCCGAAGCTCAGCGAGCCGAAGCATTGGCATTGGCCTCCGAGTACCAGCAAGCCAACACTCTGGATGAGGTGGCGCAACTGGCTGCTGAAGCCTATATCAATTGGGGCAAAACCGCCGATTTGTACAGCCTGGCCGTTCGCAATGTGAACGCGCACCGCGAAACCCTGAACGACATCCAAAAAATTGCCCAAGCCGACACTGGACGCCGGGTGGATTACGAGCAAGCCTTGGTGCGCATGGAGAACGCCACCTTGGCATTACAGCAACGCAAGTCAGATTTTGCGCAAGCCATGCAGCGCTTGCGCCGCTTCTGGAAAGGCGAAATGGATGCTCGGCCCATGAACTTGGACGCGGCCATGTCTGACTCTGGCGTTTTGGGCCGCATCCCCAACTCGTTGAGCAAGGCCATGGATCTGGTCTCCGAAGACTTGGCACCCATTGCGCAAGCTCGCGCCCAACTTCAAGCGGCTCAGGCCAGTATGCGTCAGGCCAAGGGGCAATACTGGCCCACCGTCGACTTGGCGCTGTCACGCCAAAACAACGTCATGACCGGCAAACAAGAAGCCTTGACCCAACTTCAGGTCAATGCACCCTTTTACAACGGCGGCGGCACCTCGGCCTTGGTTGAAAGTGCGGTCAACCAGGTGAAGTCAGCAGAGTTTGCGTTGGAAGAAGCTCGCCTGCTGGCCCGTGAAAAAGCAGCGCTTGCCTGGCAAGAGTGGGCCTCGGCCAAAGGCCGTTCTGATACAGGCAGTGCACAGACCCTTGTGGGCGACAAATTGGTTGACGCTTACCGACAGCAATTTCGGGTCGCCAGGCGTTCCCTGTTGGATCTTTTGAACATCCAGGCCGACACCTTCGGGTACCGCAGTGCGGCCAGAGCCGCCTTTCATGATGAACGTCTCGCTCGTGTGCGCGTTCTGGCGGCAACCGGCGAACTGGCAAAACGTTTTGCAGCCGAACCCGGCCTGGTGACTGCACCAGCCCAATGAGCGACGAACGGACCCACCTGAATTCAACATGGCCAAATTGATTCCATTGCCCACCATGGGCGGTACTTCATCCCCCACCATGGACGATACCCCGCTTCGCCCCAGCAAGGGGTCTGACGCGCTGGCCGACCCTTTGCTGCTGTGCATGACCATGGCTGCGAAACTGCTGGGGCGGCCCGTTCACTATCAAGTGATGCGCGCAGGGTTTGCGCTGGACAGTCGAGGCCGAGTGCCTTTGTCCGCCTATCCCGACATGGCGCACAAAAACGGCTTGATGGCTGCGTGGTCAAAGGTTCGTTTGTCCGAGATTCCACATTACGTTCTGCCCGTTTTGATGCCCTTGATCGATGGGCGAGCCTGTGTACTGCGCACCATTCAGGGTGACGAAGCCATCGTCTTGTGGGCCGACAAAGGCATGGAGGACCAACGGATTTCTCTGGCCGAGTTGCAGGCCTTGGCACGCCCCGAGGTCTTGGCCCTGAAACTGCCACCGACGCGTCATGACCAAACCTTGACCCCCATGCAAGGTTCAGCCTTTAACTGGTTTTGGGGGACGCTGTGGCGCTTTCGCGCTTTTTACGTGGAGTCCATGGTGGCCACGATGGTGGCCAACATCCTCACGCTGGCCTCGATCTTTTTCACCATGAATGTCTACGACCGTGTGGTGCCTACGGGTGCCTACACGTCCTTGTGGACCTTGGCTATTGGCACGAGTGTCGCCATTTTCCTGGAGTTCATCATGCGCTGGCTCAAAGCCCGCCTGGTCGATCTGGGGGGCAAAAAGGCCGATTTGGCCATCAATGCGACGCTCTTGCGCGAGATCATGGCCATTCGCCTGGAGCATCGACCCCAGTCTGCGGGTATTTTTGCCAGCTCCATGAGGGACTTTGAATCCTTGCGTGATTTCTTCTCATCGGCCTCTCTTGTTTTGTTGGCAGATATGCCTTTCGTCTTGATGTTTCTGGCCTTGATCGCCATGGTGGGGGGGCCACTGGTCTGGATCCCTGCACTGGCCGTGCCTGTACTGATCATCATTGGGCTGCTGGCACAAAAGCCGCTGATGACCGCCATGCGGGAGAACATGAAGGAGTCGGGCGACAAGCAAAGCGTTTTGGTGGAGTCTGTCCTCAACCTCGAATTGCTCAAAGCCCACAACGCTGAAAGCTATTTGCAGCGGCGTTGGGAAATGTCCAATTTGGCGGGTGCTGATTCTTATAAGCGCATTCGCAGTTTGACCAACTGGATCATGGGACTGACCACATCATTGCAGCAAATGGTCACAGTGGCCATGGTGGTGGCTGGTGTTTACCTCATCCACGCCAACCAGTTGACCTTGGGTGGTCTGATTGCATCGGTGATTTTGGCGGGACGTGCCATTGCGCCTTTGGCCAGCGTCATGTCTTTGGCATCTCGTTACCAGCAAGCCGCTACGTCGCTGGAGACACTGGATGGCCTGATGAAGCGTCCTCGCGATCGAACCCATGGACGAAATTACTTGGTTCCCGAAAGCATTCAGGGGGGCTTAGAAGCCGAAGCACTTGAATTTGCCTATCCTGGTGAGCACAAGATTCCGGTGATCAAAAAACTGTCGCTCCAAATCGCCCCGGGTCAAAAAGTCGCCATGCTCGGCCGCGTCGGCAGTGGCAAAAGCACCTTGTTGCGGTTGATGGCGGGCCTTTATGCCCCCGGCGCCGGCAGCATTCGACTGGACGGCGTGGATTTGCAGCAAATCGAGCCCAGCGAGGTTCGCAGCCGCATAGGTTATGTGGGCCAAGATCCTCAGCTGTTCATGGGCACTGTGCGCGACAACCTGATCCTGGCCGACAGCTGGATCACCGATGTCAAGATCATTGATGTGCTCAAAGCTTTGAACATTTATGACATCGTCGCTACGCACCCGCTCGGCTTGGACATGCCCGTCACTGAAGCGGGGGGTGGTTTGTCGGGTGGTCAACGCCAATTGCTCTCCATCGCTCGCATGATGTTGCGCAACCCCCAATTGGTTTTCATGGACGAGCCGACCTCCAACATGGACCAAAACACAGAAGCGCGCGTCATTGCCGTCCTGAAGGATTGGTTGCACGGACGAACACTCCTGATGGCCACCCACAGACCCCAACTCCTGGAGTGGGTGGATTTGATTGCCGTCGTCGACAGCGGCCAATGTGTAGCCATTGGGCCCAAGCAGGAAATGATTGACAAGTTGTCGCGTGGCATTGATGTCAATGGCGTCAAGAACCAGGGGGCATCGGCATGACCATGCGCAAAGCCAGCCGTTCAGGCTTTGGCCTCAAAACTGTTGAAGATGACGAACGTCGCGCCAGCCAGATGTTGGTCTGGGCAACCGGATTGACTTTGGTTTTGGCCCTGGTTTGGGCCGCCATGTTCGAGCTTGACGAAATCACACGCGGCCAAGGCAAGGTGATCCCCACCAGCCGAGAACAAGTCATCCAAAGTCTTGATTCTGGGGTCTTGAGTGAATTGTTTGTCCGCGAAGGCAGTGTCGTTGAAAAGGATCAGATTCTTTTGCAAATCGACGATGCGCGAACAGGTGCTGTTTTCAGGGAGGCGCAGGAAAAGTTCCTCTCCTTAACCGCCTTGTCTGCTCGGCTCAAAGCAGAGGCCTATGGCACGGCACTCATTTTCCCAACTGCCCTCAATGCGCACCCCGACTTGATGCAACAAGAGCTGCAGGCTTTCAATGCCCGAAAGCGCTCGTTGACTCAGTCTTTGCACGCCTTGGACACCTCCTTGGCCGCCGTCACTCGGGAGTTGACCATCACAGAACCCATGGTGCGCCAAGGCGTGATGTCTGAAGTTGAGCTGCTCCGTCTTAAACGCCAGCAATCGGAGCTGATGGGACAACGTGCCGAAAGACAAAATCGTTACCTCACAGATGCCAACAACGAGCTGACACGGGTGGCATCAGAACTTTCCCAAACCAAAGAAAATGCCTCTGCGCGAGAAGATGCATTCCTCCGCACAACGATTCGCTCGCCCATGAAAGGGGTCGTTAAAAATGTACAGATCACCACCGTAGGTGGCGTTGTCCAAGCGGGTCAACCCATTTTGGAAATCGTCCCCACGGAAGATGTGATGCTGGTGGAAGCATATGTCAAACCTTCTGAAGTGGCATTTTTGAAAGTAGGCCAAGCCGCTGTGGTGAAGCTGACCGCTTATGACTTCAACAAATATGGTGGGCTTGAAGGTGTTTTGGAGCATTTGAGTCCCGACACCTTGCGCGATGAAAAGCAAAAGAAACCCGGCAATCCCGTGGAACTGGAAGAAGGCTTTTACCGGATCATTGTTCGCGTGAAAGAGACAACAGATTTGCGTAACGGTTTGCGTCTGACGCCTTCACCAGGCATGACTGCCTCTGTGGAAATCCGAACGGGCTACAAGACCGTTCTTGAATACCTCTTCCGACCTTTGCAGAACGTCACGCAAGCCTTGCGTGAAAGGTGAAATAACAACTTACAACTGGAGCATCAACATGTCCGATGAACTTTCACCTGTGATCGAAACAGTTCGCCCTTACACATCCCACAAAACCAGTTCTCCATCCAAGACTGTGACTCAGACGCCTCAATTTCTGAGTACGGCCGAAGCTGCGCGCATTCTGGGTTTGTCCACCACCTTGGTGCAAACTTTGGTCGATCAGGGTGACCTCAAAGGATGGAAAACCCGTGGCGGACATCGCCGCATATCGCTGGACTCGATCATGGATTACCAAACAGTTTCACGACATGTTGTGGGTTCTCAATACAAGCCCGCGCACAAGCCCAATGTCACGGTCGTGATCGAATCGCCATCTTTGTTTTTGGGACTTAAAGCGGAATGTGCTTTATGGCACTTGCCGATTGGTGTGAATTTCTTCGACTCGGTGACAGAGGCTTTGCTGGAATTGTCAAGCCAAAAACCAGACATGATTGTGGTTGAAATGTCGATGCCAAGGCCCCAACAAGAAAAGACTTTCCAGGCGCTTGAAAACTTTAATCAGCGCGGAAATATGCCTTTGTCGGTTGTGTTGATTACATCCGAAAAAGATTTGAAAGCCAGCATGCCTGCAGGGGCAAGTTCATCAATCCAGGTGGTATCAGGCCCCATGTCGGCAGTCTGGTTACATGCCTACCTCACCGGCGTGATCGCCTCTTGCAGACCCTGAAATCCAGAGCTGTTTGCTTGGATCCTGCAAAAAGACTCTTGTTCGTCCGTCGGCATTGTGCTGTGTGAGACTGCGGTGTCATCACCAGGCTTTTAAGAAACCCAATGGTGCGGCTGGCGGGGATCGAACCCACGACCCTTGGCTTCGGAGGCCAATACTCTATCCACTGAGCTACAGCCGCACTGCAATGTTTGATTATGTCACGCCCGCACTCAAGATCGTCTGATTTGAAAGTTCGATGAAGGGTGCAACGCTATAATCTGAGGTTGATTTTTGACCTACACATTGGCCCTTGTGGTCACGCCCCAACAGAGGATCTCATGAGCGACAACAGCCACGATCAGCACGAAGCCCACACCGGCCCGGTCAAGACCCCAAAGCAAATGCTTTTGTTGAGTTTGGCCTCTTTCGTCATCCCCGTGTTCATCATCATTGGCTTGGTGTACTACGTGACTTCGGCCAATAAGCCAGCCGCAGGTGCGGTCAATACCGAAAAAGCCACGGCCATGCGCATCCAAAAGGTGGGCGTTGTTGAAGTCCGCGATGCCAATCGCCCTCTCAAACCTGGTGCTGAGGTTTATAAAGCGCAGTGTGCGGCATGCCATGACGCCGGTGCTGCTGGCGCGCCGAAGTTTGCAGATGCCGGTGCATGGCGTGCACGCTTGGGCCAAGGCCTTGAGGGCTTGGTGAACTCCGCCCTCAAGGGCAAGGGTGCGATGGGTGCTCAGGGTGGCGGCGATTTCAACGATACCGAAATTGCCCGCGCTGTGGTCCACTTGGCCAATTCAGGGGGTGGCAAGTTCGACGAGCCCAAAGCCCCGGAAGCGGCCAAATAAATTGGTAACTTCCCAAAAAACCGACGTACAGCGTCGGTTTTTTTATGCCTGTTTTTGTCCGCTTTTCACTTTGATTGGGCTCAGTTCATACGCATATCGGGCAGGCAAATCCTTGGCTACTGCATCCTCCAAAGTCCATCGGCCCATCTCTATCGCTTGCGCGGCCCTTGCCACATCCAGTGTATGCACCAGCCCCAATCCCAGCGTAGTGTCCAAGTAGACCAGGCCGTTTTCGTCCACCAAAATTTTGTGGACTTCTGCCATGACCCCGGTGTGCGCCACCACGGTGAAGTCATTTTCAATGCGCCAGATGTGGGGCGTTATTTCGAGTTCGACGAAAACCTTTTGCGGACCGTTCTGGAAATACCATTGCCCTTGAACATCGGACTCATAGTTGCGCTGGATGAAGTCGATCAGTTTTTCATGTTTCAACAACGAGCCTTTTGCGCCAGGCTGACCGCTTTGGAAAGCGCCCAGTGACTGCACCCGGTCATCGCGCATCCACCATTGCCCCCGGCTGTCCAAGCCCAGCCAACCATAACAATCCGGGACATCGGGCCATTTGACCATGGCTTGCCGAACGATGTCATCCATGTCTTGCCTCCCCTGACTGTGTGTTCTGGTTTGTGACCTGCAACAACCATCCGCCGACCGCTTCAGGGACTGTCCTCACATGACCCGGCCACATCCCTTGTGCAAAACCGACATGTCCGCCTTGCTCGGGTTGCCAGAGGGTCACGCTGTTTGACACATCGCCCTGATTAGGAAGGCTGTTGGCGGGTACAAAAGGATCATTCAAGGCATTGAGCGCGAGCGCAGGCAATCGAATCTCACGCATCAGCGGCTTGGCTGACGCACGGGTCCAGTAATCGTCGGTCCCCTTGAAGCCATGCAAAGGGGCAGTGAAGACGTCATCAAATGCATAGAGATCCTTGGCTGCCAACAAGGCCGCCCTGTCAAACAGGCCCGGGTGTTGCGCCCATTTGGCCAGGGCTTTGGATTTCATGCTGCGTAAAAACATGGGCGTGTAAATCTGTCGGTTCAGCCCCCGACCTATGGCAAGTCCACTTTGCATCAGGTCAAGTGGCGCGCAGATGGCGGCGATGGCATCGGCTTTGTGAGCAGCTTGATGACCTTGCAACGCAGCCCAGCGCATCAATGCATTGCCGCCCAGAGAAACGCCAACGACCATAAGTGTTTGACCACCAGCGGCCTGGTGTTCGCTGCGAAGTCGGTCCAACACCCAGTGGATCTCTGCATGATCCCCTGAATGGTAGGCGCGCGGTGCGAGGTTCAGCTGGCCACTGCAGCCCCTGAAATGGGGCACAGCAAAATTCATGTCTTGCGCGTCAGCCCAAGCTGCAAATGCCTGTGCATAGTGGCTGCTCGAAGAGCCTTCCAAACCATGAAAAAGGACCAGCATAGGCCGATCTGCTTGACTGGCCGTTTGCTTGTCGATGTCCAAAAAATCAGCGTCGGGTGTTGTCCACCGTTCTCTGGTCATGGGCTTGATGGGGCCCGATCGCCTGCGCGCGTACAGTGCGGGCCAAATCGTCTGGGCATGTCCACCTGGCAGCCAGGCGGGTGCTTGATATTGCATTCGCTTTTCAGTGCAAGACCGTGGGTTTGACGCCCACATCGACGGCATCTTGGGGCGTGCCAGGGCTGGCATGGTGGGCCACCATGCGCCAGCCTTGCGGGGTCTTGTGGTAAACGTTTGTGGCGATCACATAGGCCTGCCGTGCGCCTTGCGGTGTAATGACCTCCACCCTTTCAACCAGGTGGTGCACTGAACTTGCCAATGATTCCACCTTGTACACCCGTTCGGGAAACGCCTGAACACTGCCATTGTTGAACATGGCCTCGAATGTGGCACGTATCGCCCCTGCCCCGATCATGCGTCCTCCACCGGGATGCACGCAGACGATGTCGTCCTCTTCCGCCCAGCAAGACATGAGTTTTTCGATGTCGGCGTTGTGCAAGGCTTCGTAAAAGGCCTGTTCGATGTCATCCGGCGTGCCGCCGACCGCTGCCGCTTGGAGTTTTGCGCGTTTCATGGGCTTGTTCTGGTCCAGCAATTCATCGCCACATTTTGCACTGTTTACCTGTCCAATAAAAAACCCGGCCACAAGGGACTGTGCCGGGTTTTGTCAGCTTTTTGATGCCAAGCTGTGAATGGCTTGAGCAAAAGCAGATTACTTTTTACGGTATTTACGCAGGGCCGACAACTGGGCTGCCAGCACTGCCAATTCAGATTGCGCTACGGCCAAGTCGATTTCGCTGTTGGCGTTGCGCAGGGCTTCTTCGGCCAATTGTTTGGCCGCATTGGCTTTTTCTTCGTCGAGGTCTTTGCCGCGAATCGCAGTGTCCGACATCACGGTCACGCAGTCGGGCTGCACTTCCAAAATGCCACCGGCCACGAAAACGAATTCTTCGCCGCCATCGGCTTTCTCAATGCGAACCGACCCGGCTTTGATGCGGGTGATCAGGGGCGTGTGGCGTGGGTAAATGCCCAATTCACCAGACTCACCGGGCAAGGCCACAAACCGGGCTTCACCCGACCAGATGGACTCTTCGGCACTGACCACATCAACGTGGATGGTGTTCATGTTTTCTCCTTAAAAAGGTGCTTTGAAGCGGGCTGCAGGGAGACTGGTCGGCCACCCTGCGGCACTGCTTTAAGCTGCCTTTTTGGCCTTTTCGAAAGCTTCGTCGATGGTGCCGACCATGTAGAAAGCTTGCTCTGGCAGGTGATCGCACTCGCCAGCCACAATCATCTTGAAACCACGGATGGTTTCGGCCAAGGTGACGTACTTGCCGGGGGAACCGGTGAACACTTCCGCAACGTGGAAAGGCTGCGACAGGAAACGCTGGATCTTGCGGGCACGGGCCACAGCCAACTTGTCTTCAGGAGCCAAGTCGTCCATGCCCATGATGGCGATGATGTCGCGCAGTTCGCGGTAGCGCTGCAATGTACCTTGCACAGCGCGGGCTGTCTCGTAGTGGTCTTGTCCCACAACCAAGGGGTCCAGCTGACGGCTGGTGGAGTCCAGTGGATCCACCGCAGGGTAGATACCGAGCGAAGCGATGTCACGAGACAACACGACGGTGGAGTCCAAGTGAGCGAAAGTGGTCGCAGGCGATGGGTCGGTCAAGTCATCGGCTGGCACGTAAACGGCCTGAATCGATGTGATCGAACCGACTTTGGTTGATGTGATGCGTTCTTGCAAACGGCCCATTTCTTCGGCCAGCGTAGGCTGGTAACCCACAGCAGATGGCATACGACCCAGCAAAGCAGACACTTCGGTGCCGGCCAGTGTGTAGCGGTAAATGTTGTCCACAAAGAACAACACGTCTTTGCCTTCGTCGCGAAAAGATTCGGCGATGGTCAGGCCAGTCAAAGCCACGCGCAAACGGTTGCCTGGTGGCTCGTTCATCTGACCGTACACCATGGCCACTTTGGACTCAGGCAGGTTCTCAAGGTTCACAACGCCGGAGTCGGCCATCTCGTGGTAGAAGTCGTTGCCCTCACGGGTACGCTCACCCACACCGGCGAACACGGACAAGCCGCTGTGCGCTTTGGCGATGTTGTTGATCAGTTCCATCATGTTCACGGTCTTGCCCACACCGGCACCACCGAACAAGCCCACCTTACCGCCTTTGGCGAACGGGCAAACCAAGTCAATCACCTTGATGCCGGTTTCCAGCAGCTCTTGTGAAGGGCTCAGTTCATCGTAAGCAGGCGCTTTGCGGTGAATCGATGCGGTCAGTTCTTGGCTGACGGGGCCACGCTCGTCGATGGGTGAGCCGAGCACGTCCATGATGCGGCCCAGTGTGGCTTTGCCCACGGGAACGGTGATGGGGTTGCCGGTGTTGGATACGATCAAACCGCGGCGCAAACCGTCGGATGAACCGAGCGCAATGGTGCGCACGATGCCGTCACCAAGTTGCTGCTGCACTTCGAGGGTCAGCGCAGAGCCGTCCATTTTGAGCGCGTCATAAATTTTGGGCATCTGGTTGCGTGGGAATTCCACGTCGACCACGGCACCAATACACTGGACAATTTTTCCTTGGGCTTGCATTTTTCGCTCCAAATAATTTGAATTTGCTGAACTGGGAATCAACCGCTGATCGCGGCTGCGCCAGAGACGATTTCCGACAGTTCTTTGGTAATGGCGGCTTGACGGGTCTTGTTGTAGACGAGTTTGAGTTCGCCAATCACATTGCCAGCGTTGTCTGTGGCGGCCTTCATGGCCACCATCCGCGCTGCGTGTTCTGAGGCCATGTTTTCGGCCACAGCTTGGTAAGCCAGAGCTTCTGCATAGCGGATCAACAAATCGTCAATGACCGCCTGGGCATCGGGTTCGTAGATGTAATCCCAGGCGTGTGTGTGACCCGCTGCTTTGGTTTCGGCCTGCATATCGGCTGCAGACAAGGGCAGCAGCATGTCGATGGTGGGCACTTGCGCCATGGTGCTGACAAACTTGTTGTAGCACAGGTACACCGCGCTCACTTCGCCTGCAGCGTAAGCATCGAGCAGCACCTTGACAGGGCCGATCAGCTTTTCCAGGTGCGGTTTGTCGCCCAATTGCGTCACTTGAGACACCACCTTGGCATTGACACGGTTCAAAAAACCGAGGCCCTTGCCACCGATGGCCACCGCCACAGGGGTTTTGCCCTGAGTTTGTGTTTCACGCAGTTGAACCGTCACAGCACGCAGCAAGTTGGTGTTCAAGCCGCCACACAAACCCTTGTCTGTGGTGACCACAATGAAACCCACCGACTTGCCGTCGTTGCGCTTCATGAAAGGATGCACATACTCAGGGTTGGCCTGGCCAAGATGGCTCGCAATGGTGCGAATCTTCTCGCTGTAAGGCCGGGCCGTGCGCATACGCTCCTGCGCTTTGCGCATTTTGGAGACGGAAATCATCTCCATGGCCTTGGTGATCTTCTTGGTGTTTTCCACCGATTTGATCTTGGTGCGTAG
>CAMDFT010000039.1 GCA_945897795.1 Limnohabitans sp. Rim8
CACCAGAATCAGCTTGGCATCGGCACTGGCCTCAATCACCACGCCACCAGGAGGACTCTGAACCCTTGGCCCGACATTGACCGCATCAAAAACTCCACGACAAATGTGGTCCAATTCAAACCGATGAGATAACTCACAGCAAAAAATCAAGGCACGAGTGGTTTCGAGCCAACGAAAAACGGCCCCAATAGTCATGTTCTTTTTCGGTTTGCGCTCTGTCAACAGTCCAACGTCCTTCACCCCATGCCACCAGTAACACCCAAAAGAATGCCAGCAACCGGCACCCAACAGAAAAGCTCACCGGTCACGCCAGTCGAAGACAATGCAAGGCAAAAGACACTGGCAAAGCGTGGGGCTGCCTCTAAGGCAGTCATCAAACCACGCCCACGTACTTCGCCAGCGACACCGACTGACAATGTGGCCAAGGGCGAACCGCAATTCGTCGGACCTGACATTGGTCGGCGCTTACGCAACTTGCGTCACATCAAGGGATTGACCCTCAAGGACCTGGCAGATCGAACGCTCTGTTCTGAGAGCATGCTCTCCAAAGTCGAGAACGGGAAAGCGCAGGTCTCACTCACCTTGCTGCACCGCATCGTTCACAGCCTCGACATCACCATCACTGCATTGTTCAGCGAATCACGGGCCGATCAGGGCGTGGTGACGCGCGCCAAAGACCGCTCTACATTTCGCATCGACGCCAATGGCTCTCGACTCGAACGCCTCATCCCACCCAACCTGGGACATCTGCTAGAAGGCAACTTGCACATACTTGAGCCTGGAGGCGGCAGCGATGGCATTCTGACCCACGAAGGCGAAGAAGTCGGCTATGTCCTGAGCGGGGTTTTTGAATTGACAGTGAGTGGCGTGCAGTATTTACTCCATTCAGGTGATTCGTTCGTTTACCGATCAGAGGAGCCGCACAGCTATCGCAATCCTGGAAAAGTGACAACGCGAGTAATCTGGGTCAGCACACCGCCCACTTTCTGAAGCACCGTTCATTGCCCCAAGCCATCGGTCAAAATGAGTTTTGCAAGCCTTGGGTGTGCTGAGCCAAGGACAACAGTTGCCGATCACTGAAGCGGCGACTCATCAATGACAAGCCCAAGGCTTTGCCATCCAACACAGCCAGCGGCATGGTGATCTGCGGCAAACCCGCCATCGACGCAAGGCACAACAATGTCAATGCGTTGGTGCGGTCTTCAGCACTACTGGCATGGCCTTTTTGGGGGGCCAAGTAGGAGACGGTTGGCATGCAAATCACCGCACCTTCCAGATAAGCATTCACCACGGCAACATTTTTCATCATTTCGGCACGGGCAAGTTGGGCCTGTTCATCATCGATCGTGGACGCCCATTCAAACCTCTCCTTGATGCCTGGACCCAAATGAGGTTTTTGGCTGCGGATCCAAGGCCCATGCACTGACCAGGCCTCATGACCTTGAACCAAGCGAAACGGATCTTGCCAATCGATCAATCGACCCTGCGAGAGAGGGTCCTTGACCACGCCATTGAACAAGCGGGCGATCCGATCGATGAATGGCTTCAATGCCACCTCAAAACCGGGGTGCACCAGCTTCCAGATGTCTTCAGGCAGGGCCAACTTCAAACGACCGAACTCTGTGCCCTGTTCATCGGGCGGCAAAAGGACCGAGCCCACACGCAAAAAATGATCGCTGGATTTGGCCATCCAGCCGGGCACATCAAAACTGGGCGCAAGTGGAACCACGCCTTGGGTGGACAAGACACCGTGTGTCGGCCTGAACCCCCAAAGGCCACAAAAGCTGGCCGGCAAGCGAACGGAGCCCGCGGTATCGGTTCCTATCGAAAAATCACACAGTCCTGCAGCAGCTGCTGCTGCGGCACCAGAACTGGAGCCACCAGGGATGCAATCGGGGTTGTGGGGGTTCACGGGCGTCCCATAGTGAGCGTTTTCACCCACCAAGCTGTAAGCCAATTCTTCGGTGATGGTTTTGCCCACGAAGCCAGCACCCGCATTGAGCAGGGTCTGAACCAGCTCGGCATGCTGAAGCGGCACCGCGTGAGAAGACCGCCAATCAGGATTTCCTGCCCCCGTAGGATGACCTGCGATGTCAAACAAATCCTTGACGGACATGGTCAAACCAGCCAGTGGCCCATGGGCCTGCTCCTGGATTGAAAACTCTTCTCCGGGAACAAATGCGTTCCATTGTGTGTCGGCTGTCACAGTCTCTCCTTTGTTCAATGAATGCCCAAGAGCTTGGCTTATGCCTTGATCTTGAAGAGTTTCATGGCGTTGCCACCTTTGATCAATTTCCGCTCTTCTGCACTCAAGTGACTGACGCTGTCGATCAACTTGACGGGGTTGTCTTCACCCATATCAAATGGGTAATCGGTGCCAAGGAGAATTCTCTGGGCACCATAGCGGTCCACGAGATTTCCCAAAATTTGCGCGTCATGCGTGATGGTGTCAAAATATATTTTTTCCAAATAACTGGAGGGCTTTTTCCGGATGACCGTTCGGGCATCTTCACGGGCCTTCCAGGCATGGTCCATGCGCGCCCAATAGCTGGCAATGTAGCCACCGCCGTGCGAAGCCAGAATCTTCAATTTGGGATAACGGGCCAAGACGCCGTCAAAAATCAAGTGTCCTAAAGCCAAACTGGTTTCAAGGGGATTGCCCATCACGTTGTTGAAGTAATGCTCAACAAAACGCTCACCTTGTGAAAAACCCATGGGATGCAGAAAAAGAACAATGCCCATGCTCTCGGCTTTGGCGAAAAACTTTTCCAGCTTCAAGGCAGGATCGGTCAGATTTTTACCGTTGACATGGGTACAAATTTGAACACCGCGCAGACCCAGAACGTTGACGGCATACTCCAACTCCTGGATGGCCAACTCCACATCTTGCAAAGGAATCGTGCCCATCCCGACAAAACGATCCGGGCGTTGATCAACGACCATCGCAATGCTCTCGTTGATGTCACGGGATATCTGGGCACCCAGCCCTGGCTCTGTGAAGTAAAAATATTGAATGGGCGCCGGGGAGATCACCTGAACATCAATCCCCATTTTGTCCATGTCCTTGAGCCTGACCTCTACCTGGTTGAATTTGGCCCCGCGCTCCTGAATCTGTTTCATGTTCACTTGGCGCGATAACTCGGTGGCATAAACAGCGGTGGCATCGTACTTGGCAGGCTGCAGATGCGCGTACTTGGCGCCGACCACTGGGCTAAGGTAGTGGCAATGCACATCCACCACCTTCGCGGGCGACACTCGCTTGAGCGTCTTGCCCGGAAGCGACTCAGACGAAGATGTCCGTTTGGATACTCCCGCTGAAGCCATCGCCTGCCTGGGCAAGGAAAACAAGCCCGGCGCTCCAGAGCTGGCTGAATGGCGATGAGTGGGATTTTGACAAGAAGATGAGCAGGTATAAAACATGGTTCAACCGGACTTTCAAAGAAAAAACAACATCAGACAGACCATCAAGGCCTGAGCATTGGGCGGATTCAAACGGGCATGGGCAGTCATATGGGCGCGCCTTTATTACGAATTCAAAATGAATTGCGTCAATCGCTCAGGCGTCAAGGGCAAATGCCGTGCCCGAACACCGATGGCCCTGTACAAGGCATTTCCAACAGCGGCAGGAACCGGACCTGCGGCAACTTCTCCACTGCCCAGGCTGGGGCATTCTGGACGATCAATGACATGGACTTCGACCTCGGGAATTTCACTGAAAGCGATGATGGGGTATTCAGCCCAAGTACGGGAAGTGATGCCGCCCTCGTCCCAGCTCACTTGCTCTTTGAGTGTCCAACTCAAAGACTGAATGATGCCGCCCTCAATTTGATTGATCAGGCCATCTGGATTAACGACCAGACCGACATCCACCACCGCCCATATTTTTTCAACCGTGATTTTTTCTTCAACACGGATCAATGCGGCGACCGCACAGTAGCCCGCAACATTTTTGTATCGACCAAAGCCTAAACCCAAACCATGCAAGCCATCGGCTTCACCTTGCTGTCGCCACCCACAAATAGCAGCCAACTTTTCAAGAACGGCCACCGCTCGTGGATCGCTCAGATGCTGCAAGCGAAAATCGAGTGCATCCACCGACAATTTTTCTGCCATTTCATCCATGAATGACTCTATGGCGAACAAATTGACATACGAGCCCAAACTGCGCAGAGCCGAAGTGCGCAAGGTTGCATCGGGGATGAAGAAATAATCAACTTGTTGGTGTGCAAAGTCATACAAAGCCACTGCATTGCGATGGCCGCCACCGGCGGGCAAAGGCAGATCGGCAGGAACCGGTTTTTCCAATCCACCCTCCACCTGCCATGCGCCCAACAGGTTCACGCCCGCACCGCCCGGGCGCGTCAAATGCGAGTGGCTCCAAAGGGAGAGGTTCCATTCGGCGATGCGGCCGACCGAATCGACACCCGCCCTGATATTCACCAGGCTGGGTGCTCCCAAAGGTGACGCCGTCATTTCGTCTTCACGGGACCATTGCATGCGAATGGGCACACCCAATTTGAAGGCAATGAAAGCCGCATCAAATGCCACATCGTCCGCACCATTGTGGCCATAGCATCCTGAGCCGTGCAGATGAATGACCTGAACCGCATCCAGAGACAATTGAAATGCTTTGGCCAAATCGGCACGCAGCGGAAAAACACCCTGAGTGTGAGACCAAACTTTCATTTGTCCATGGGTCCACTGTGCCAATGCACAGGAAGGTCCGATCGATGCATGGGCAATGTAGGGCCTGGAGTACCGAGCCTCATGCCAAAGGCTCACATCCTGGCGTTCACCTTGCTGATGAACGGTGGTTGACTCGCCAGCCAAACTCAGCAGCAAGGCTTCCGTATCAGAAGCCATGGTCAGCGGTTTTTTCAATGCGAACCGGACAAAAGACCGCGCTTTTTCTGTTGCCTTGACCACTTTAGCCTCGTCTGGCCCCACCACCGCCAAAAAGTCACGGGAATGCACCACATGCTGGACACCTGGCAGACAGGCTATGGCTGGTACATCGACAAAATCAATGACCGACTCCCCCACGCTGCCCCTGATCATTCTGGCGTGCACCATACCGGGCACGGTGAAATCGTGGATGAAACCCGTGCCGGACAACTTATGCACAAAGTCAGTTCTTGGAATGCTGTGTCCCACCCATTTTCGGGAAGATATTTGCGTTGAAGGACCAATGGGCTGCATCAAATTCACAAGAGGCAGCAAAGACCAATAATTGCAGGTCTTATCAGATCCGTTGCTGGAAAAAACACCCCGCTCGAGTTCGATGACATCAGGGGCAACACCCAACTCATCCGCTGCAGTCTGCATGAATGTTTGACGCGCAAACAAACAAGCGATGCGCACCGCATGCCCCCCTTGATCGATGGACTGACTGCCTGCCGTATGCCCCTCATCAGGACCCTGCAATGTATGGCCGCCCTGGAATTGAAGCTGGTCAGGATCAATCCCCAGTGCATCGCAGGCGATTTGCTGCAGCGCGATTTCAACACCCTGGCCTAATTCCACCTTGCCGGAATGCAAAGTGATGACACCTGACTTTTCAAACGTCAACCATTGATGAAGACTGGGGTTTTTGACAATGCCTTGCGGCAAAGCGATCGGCTTCATCTCAGACCTTCTGCTGCTTTGCAAGGCTCATCAGGGTGTCCCATCAAAGCAGCCCTCCTCAAGGAGCTTCAAATCTGCCAAGCGCTGTTTGGCCAAATCAACCGCTTTGAGAATTCTGCTGTGCGTGCCACAACGACAAAGATGGCGATCCAGAACACGGATGATTTGGTCACGTTCTGGTGATAGGTTTTGTCGGAACAGCAGCACCAATGAGACCAAGATGCCATTGATGCAATAGCCGCATTGAGCCGCCTGCACATCGATGAACGACTGATGAACAACAGAACCCATTTTGCTCATCATCAAATGGTCGACCGTTTCCACAGTTTGCCGATCAGCAGCCCCTAAGGGCGTGTCGCAAGACTGAACCGCCTGGCCATTCAAGCCCACCGTGCAGGCACCACAATGACCACTGCCGCAACCAAAACGAACACTTTTGCAATCGAGCTGCTGGCGCAAAACATAAAGAAGCGGCGTTTGCTTTGCCACTTCGACAGTTTTCCATTCGCCGTTGATTTGTATTTTGGTCAAGTGGTCAAACCCGATCGGTGAAAGTAACGCACATCACTTTCAGCCCGTCCACTGGAAAGAAGGTCTTCTGTTGTCGATCCATTCAGGCCTCTAGCGGAGCGTTGAAGGACGAAATAGGCATGGACTTCAGGAAATGATGAATCACAGAGCTGTCTCTGTCACCATGGCCAGCTTGGTAGGCCAAGGCATACAAATCACGTACCCGGTCAAAGACCGGAGAAGGCGCGCCTGCATCTGCAACGAATTCGGAAATGATGCCCATGTCTTTTTGCCAAAGGTGCATCGACATCATCGGAGAGTAATCTGCGGCTGCCATGCGAGGACCTCTGATTTGCCACATCCTGGATTGCCCCGCGCTGTCCGCAATGGCTGCCAATACAAGATCCAAATTCAAATGGGACCGCTCTGCAAGTATCAAGGCCTCAGCAGTCGCTGCATTGTGAATAGCCACCAAATAATTGGCGACCATTTTCAGCTTCATGCCATTGCCAAAGGCACCCAGGTAGAACTGGCTTCTGGAGAACCCTTCCATGACCAGCTTGACCTTTTTGAAGGCTGCGCTTGGACCACTTCCGTAGACCACAAGATCTTTGCTCTGCGCTTGTGATCCCGTTCCCGACAAAGGGCAATCGAGCAAAACCATGCGCGTTTGACTCAAGAGTCGCCTGGCCGCCATTTTTTCCTTGATCGGCAATGTGCTGGTCTCGATCACGATCAGTTTTTTATCTTCGGACTCTGCCAACGAACGGCACACCGTCATCAAAGATGGTGCGGATGGCAAAGAGGTGATCACCACATCAACCTTTGCAGCCAGCTCCTGAACAGAACGGCACACCGAGCCCTTGGACGTCTTGAACATTTTTTTTCGCGTGGGGTTGATGTCGAAACCATGCACCGCAAAACCCGAGCGCATCAAGTTCTGGGCCATGGCCAGACCCATCACACCCAATCCGATAACGCCAACTTTTGTCATGCGAGGCAAGCCAGCAAGTCACTGGAGTAGGACATCACATGCACGATGGTGGTACGGCCTGATGCCAATGGGTCGCGGTCTGAAATGCATGCCCCATTTTCAACAACTTGCCTTCGTCAAAAGCCCGCCCTACCAGCTGAAATGCCACAGGCATCGAATTCACAAAACCCGCCGGAACACTCAGGGCAGGCAATCCCAAATAATTGATGGCACGGTTGCAATGCGTGATGGTGGCAATTTTTTTGGAGATGACACCCCAGTCACCCTCGGTGGTTTCTGCGATGCTGGGAACAGGGACGGGTATCGTTGGCAACAAAGCACAATCGGCGTCGCGCATCGTCATGCTCACCCACTTGCGTGCCCATTCAGTTCTGTCGCTGATGGCTTCGCAATAGTCGATACCACTGAAATCAAAACCAGGCATGAACCGCGCCAAAACTTGCTCTGCATAATCCTGGCGTCGTGTCTGAATCCAGTGCTTGTGAAGCGTTGCGGCCTCCACGGTCAGCACAATCGCCATCAAACGATTGATCGCCACCATGTCCGGCGGTTCAGTTCGGATGACGGCAGCACCCAAGTCTGTGAATACACGCTCGGCCTCTTCGATAGAGGCCGCCACGCCAGCATCCAGATGCTCTCGGTAATAACCGCCAGGCACCGCTATTTTCATGCCTCGCAAGTCGCCTTCGATCAAGGCCTCGTAATCAGGAACTGCGTGTTGGCTGCTGTTAGGGTCCAGGGGATCGTGCCCCGCCATGACCTTGAGCAAACGTGCGCAATCTCGCGCGCTTCTGGCCAAAGGTCCAACGCAGTCTAGCGATTTGGACAAGGGCATCACGCCGTACGTACTCACCCTGGACCAGCTTGGCTTCAGACCGGTGACGCCGCACATGGCAGATGGGTGGCGAATCGATCCCCCTGTGTCTGTCCCCAATGATGCGTAAGTTAACCTGGCCGCAACGGCTGCCCCCGAACCACTCGAGGAGCCTCCGGGACAATCATCGGTGTTCCAGGGGTTTCGCACATGGCCGTAATGCAAATTGAAACCCGTGGGACTCATGGCAAATTCGGCCATGTGCAAAAGGCCGAGGTCGATGGCTCCGGCTGCGTCCAATCGAGACAAAGCCGTTGACGTCACATCTGGAATGAAGTCTTTCGTGATGATGGAGCCATCATTGGTTTTTCGACCCTGTCGATAAAACAACTCCTTGTGCGCCATGGGTACGCCGTGCAGCAACCCCAGTGATTTGCCTTGGGATCGCAGCGCATCAGCCCTGCGCGCAGCCTCCAAAGCGGGCTCTGCCTGCAGGGAAGCCACACAATTGAGCTGTGGCCCTATCTTTTGCAATCGGTCCAAGGCAATTTGAGTCAGTTTTTCCGAGCTGACCTCACCCCGTGCAATGGCGCTGGCCGCCTCACACACGCCTAAATTTGCAAGTTGATCGGTCATGGCTGATTCATTTGAAATTTAGCGGACACCCAAGAAGCGATGCATGGTGTCTCGGTCGTTCATCAATTCATTGGCCAAGCAATGGTGAACAATTTCACCCGTCTCCATCAGGTACACCTCATGGGCCACCGACAAGGCGCTGTAGAGATTTTGTTCAACCAACAAGATGCCCAAACCGGTTTTACCCAACTCGGCCACAATCTCTTCCAAGTGTTGAACCATGACAGGTGCCAGCCCTTCGGTGGGCTCATCCATCAGCAACATTTCCGGATCGGTCATCAGGGCTCTGGCCACTGCGAGCATTTGTCGTTCGCCACCGGAGAGCTGGGTACCCAAATTATTCTTACGCTCCTCCAAGCGAGGAAACAGCTCGAACATCTTCTTGGTCGTCCATTTGCTGTCAGGATTTTTGGAAGCAAAAACCGTCAAATGTTCGGTGACCGTCAAAGATGCAAAAAGTCGTCGACCTTGAGGTACAAATCCGATGCGCTTGGAGGCAATCAAGTGCGGGCTGAGGCCCACCAGCTCATGCCCTTCGTATCGAATACTGCCTTTGCTGATGCGAGGTGGGTTCAAACCCATGATGGAACGGATCAGCGTGGTTTTCCCCATCCCGTTGCGCCCCAGCAAAGCCACAACCTTGCCTTTGGGCACTTTCATGTTGACGCCACGCAAAATATGGGCATCACCGTAATAACTGTGCAGATCACTGATTTCAAGCATGGCGTGGCTTTCCCAAATAAACCTCTTGCACCTTTTCATCGGCACGAATCTCGTCAGGTGTTCCACCCGTGAGCACTTGTCCGAAATGCAGGCACGTGACGTAATCCACCAAACCCAAGGCCAGATCCATGTCGTGTTCGATCAAGATCAAGGTGAGGTCTCTGGGCAGGGCATTGATGACATCGGCCATCTTGACCCGCTCTGCGGGTGACAAGCCTGCAGCGGGCTCGTCCAGCAACAACAACTTGGGTTTTTGCACCAAGGCCATGGCCATTTCCAATTGCCGCTGCTCACCATAAGACATGGTTTTGACCTCGGTGTCGCGCTGCCCCGTCAACTGCGAATTTTCAAGCGCCATCTCGATCGCTTCTTTTTCTGAAGGGTTGGGCTGTCCGCTGCCAAAGAGCGCAAATTTACGACTCGACAGCCCGCAAACGGCCAAGCGTATGTTCTCCTGCACCGACAACTGTGGAAACAGATTGGTGATCTGAAATGTGCGCGAGATGCCCAGACTTGCCCGCTTGTTGGTGGTCAAGCGTGTCATGTCTACCCCATCAAAGTGCACCGTTCCGCTGGAAATCGGAACCACACCGGCAATGGCATTGAACAATGTGGTTTTACCTGCACCATTGGGGCCAATGATGGCGCGCCTCTGACCCGCTGGGACCGACAAGGTCACACCGTCTACAGCCCGCAAGGCACCAAAGGTGACACTCACGTTTTGAAGAGAAAGAATGGAATTCGTCACAAAAATATCCCTTGATGGCCAGTGTGCCTGAGGGCTTGCTCAGACACACTGGCAGGCGTGCTTCAATGCTTGTTGGTCAATCGATCAGGACTTCTTGATCCCCTGGAAATCACGGCTGTATGGAGGTTGCTTCATGTACACCTCAGGGTCGTATTTGCCAAATTGCGACACGCCAGGGTAGACCTCGATCGGGACGTTCCAGAACTTGCCATCAGGACGGACTTTTGTTTCGCGAATGAACACGTCATACACAGGGTTGCCATACCGGTCCAATTTGACGGGTCGACCCAGTGGCGAATTGGTCAATTCGGTCGACCTGACCGCGTTGAGGAAGGCCGTTTTGTCCTCAACACGGCCATTGATTTTCTTGATCGCTTCGGTAATCCACATGGCACCCGAATACAGTGAAAAACCGTAAATCGAGGGCAACTTGTCGTAGGCAGCGGTGTATTCAGCCACAAACTTTTTGGTGGCTGCGTTGTCGGAGCCTTCGGCAAAGTGCGCAGAAGAAATAATGCCTCCGGATTCCGCACCCAGGGTGCGAATCACGGACTGGTCTGTCAGGTTCATGGCACCGTACATGGGCAGCTTGCCCTGCAGGCCAAAGTTCTGAAATTGCTTGATGAAGCGGTTGGCATCCGCGCCGGTTTCCATCACAAAAACAGCATCGGCACCCGCATTTCTGATCTGCGCCAGATAGGGGCTAAAGTCTGCCGTGTTGATGGGATGCCAGAACTGCTGAATGACCTGACCACCCAATTCGGTGAAGGTCTGGCAAAAACCACCGCACTGCTCATGACCAAAGGTGTAGTCCTGGGAAATCGTCACGATCTTGCGGACTTTTTTCACGTTGTAGGCGTATTCAGCCAATGGCCGTGGCATCTGGCTGGCGGAATAACCGGCCACACGGATGATGTTGGGCACGGCTTTGCGTTGTGTCAATTCATCTGCCGCAACGACTGGAATGAAGTAAGGCGTGCCGCTGGAACGCGCGAATTCCGAAATGGCCAAACCGGTGTTGGCCAACACACTGCCCATCAAGAAGTGCACATTGCGCTGCTCCACCAGTCGACGTGCTTTTTGCAAGGCCATGTCCGGGTTGGAGCCATCGTCTTCCACCACGATCTCGACCTGACGCCCGGCCAAAGTCAAACCGTTTTGCTTCCAGTACAGCTCAAAACCCTCAACCAGTTCTTTGCCGCCAGCGGCCAAGACCCCGGTCAATGGCGACAACAAACCAATACGGATAGGCCCTGTTTGGGCTTGCGCGGTATTGACCCAAGGCGCTGCGCCAGCAGCCACAGTCAAACCGACGGATTTGATGAAATTTCTACGTTCCATGATGCACTCCTGATTGATGAAAAAACAATGGAAAAACAACTACGGCTCACTTACTTCTTCTCACGCGACTTGAGAAAATTACGGGCAGCACCCAGAACGCCGGTTGGGGCAAAGATCATCGTGAAGATGAACATGAAGCCCAGCACCATCAACCAACGCTCGGTGTACAAACTGACAAAATTTTCAAGGGAAATAACCAAGATGGCCCCTATGATGGCGCCGAACAAGGTGCCTACACCGCCCACAATGGCCATCAACAAGCCCTCTACGGATTGCGCCAATGCGACTGTTGAAGGGCTGACAAAGCTGTTGAAAAAAGCATACAAGGCACCCGCAATGCCAGCAAAGAATCCGGACACAACAAAGCCGATGAACAAATGCAGCGGAACGTTGTACCCCAATGTCCGCATGCGCGACTCACTGTCGCGAATCCCCTTCAAAGTCAGCCCGAAGGGTGAGTTGACAAACTTCCACATGCCGAAAGTCACCACGGCAAAGCAGGCTGCAACAAAGTAGTAGAGGTTCTTTTTGTTGAGCAGCCATTCAGGCGCCACACTGCCACGAATGCCGTTTTCTCCGCCGGTGACAGAAGTCCACCGCAAACAAACACCCCAGACAATCATGCCCAAAGCCAGCGTCAACAAGATGAAGTACACCCCTGAGGTTCTGATCGCCAACGCAGCAAAGATCATGGAAATGACCATGGCCGCCAATATGCCGAACAAGGCGCCTAGCCAGACCGAACCACCGATCACCGTGACGTAATGGAGGACCACGTAGGTGGCCACACCAAAGATGGCGCCATGGCACAAGGAGGTTCTTCCCGTGAAACCGGCCATGATGTCGACCGACATGGCCAGCATGGCGAAAATCAGTATTTCGGTCGCGATGCTGGTTTTGTAGCCCGGAAAAAGCGTCGGAATCAGTGCCAGCGCCATCAGCCCCAAGATGGCATACACCGCTTGTTTTTTGTTGACCAACATTTAAGCCACCTTTCCAAAAAGACCCAATGGCCTGAATGCCAAGAGAATGGCCATGGGGCCAAAAATCACGAAATAAGCCAATTCAGGAAACCAGACTTGCCCGAAAGTGGAGAGCATGCCCACCAACAAACTGCCCACTGCAGCACCAATCAAGCTGCCGCGCCCACCGATGATCACAACGGCCAGGCTGTAGACCAAAATTTCGGAATCTGCGGTGGGGTAAAGCGTCAAAAAGGCCCCCCCCATCACACCACCCAATCCCGCCAGTGCAGAGCCGAGCATGAAGGTGTAAATGAACACCCGGCGAATATCGACACCCATGGCAGAGACTGTTTCGGCATCGTCTACGCCAGCGCGGATCAATGCCCCAAGTCGGGTCTTGGTGATCAAAAGACTCAGCGAGATGAAAATCACGATCCCAACCAACAAGACAAACAACCGGTATATCGGATAAGTGATGCTTCCGAATTCAGCAGGGCCATCCAGGAACGCCGGCACCTGAATGCTGAAGGTGTCGCCTCCCCACAAAACCAAAGCCAGATCGTTGAGTACAAAGGCTACGCCCAGGGTCAGCAGCACCTGTCGGAGTTCGACACCGCGCACAAACCTCAGGAGTCCAAAGTCAATGATGAAACCGATCAGCGCAACACCCACCGCAGCGCCAATGGCCCCCAAAAAGAAGTTGCCAGTCAGGTTGGCCACGGTCAAACCCAAATAACCTCCAAAAAGGTACAGGGCACCATGCGCCAGATTCACGATTCGCATGAGACCAAAAATCAAGGTAAAGCCGCTGGCCACGACGAACAGCAAAGCCGCAAATGTTGCTCCATTGAGGAGCTGAAATATCGTCATTGACACGGTAAATTCATCCTTTAGATTCGGACTTTCGTCACAGTAAACACACACCACTGAACATCCGCCATTCGTGCTTGAGGCGAGCAAAACATCTCATGGCTTCAGACCTGGCCAAACTGAGAAGGCTGCGACGCATACCAGTCTAGGATCTGTTCTCCAGTCCAGAACAACACATCCTTGCGTGCACGAATTTCAGTCAACAACTGTTTGTAATATTTGAGGCGATGAGGTGCCCCCATGATGTAGGGGTGAACCACCAATGCCATCACACGGGCCGAATCGGCCGAGTCTTCGTAAATTTGTTCAAATTGATCCATGCCCCGACGGTAGTATTCCGATGCTGTGTGGTGCTGGATCAGCATCATCGCCACGTCGTTGCACTCTTGCGTATAGGGCACATTGACGATGGGTTGATGGCGTGTCTTCAAGAGCACAGGCTGATCGTCCAGAACCCAATCACACACGTATTCATAACCGTTTTCGGACAACAAGTCCGGGGTATGCCAGGTTTCGGTCAAGCCAGGCCCCAGCCAGCCGCGGGGACGTTTTTGCGTGAACGCCCTGATTGCTTCAGTGGTCTTGGCAATGTCTTCCTGCTCGTTTTCGACCTTCTGCATGTTTCTCTGGGTATAACCGTGCCCCATGAACTCCCAGCCCCTGTCCAGAGCGGCCTGAGAGATCGGCTCATAGGCCTTGATCGCCGAACCATTGATGGCCAACACCGCCTTGATGTCGAGTTCATCCAGCACCTTCAACATCCGCCAGAAACCCACCCGGTTACCGTATTCATGCCACGCCCAGTTGGGAATATCAGGCATGGGCGACCCGCCTGCTGGCGGTGTCAGAACCGTTCTTGGCATCGTTTGATCGATGTCCCACTCTTCAATGTTCACGATGGTCCAGGCCACCATGCGAGCACCACCCGGCAGCTTTAATGGCTTTCGGGCATTGATCGGAGAGTACTGAATTCTTTCCAAAGGTTTCATCGCATCAGCTCCTGGCCACAATCGTGATTTCCAGATCACTCAAACCCTGGACAGATCCCCGCAGGATGTCACCAGGAAGAACGGGGGCGACCCCAGCCGGTGTTCCGGTGTAAATCAGATCGCCTTCCGCCAAGTCATACAAATGCGACAGATTACTGACAATTTCAGGCACGTTCCAGATCATTTTTTCGATCACCGAGTCCTGCTTGCTTTGTCCGTTAACAGACACGGCAATGCGTCCACTCTGGATGTGGCCGACCTCGGCGACAGTTCGCAAGTTGCCACAAGGCGCAGAGCCATCGAAACTTTTGCCGATTTCCCATGGCAAGCCATTTTTCCCGGATTCACGCTGGCGATCACGCCGGGTCATGTCAAAACCCACCGCATAGCCAAAAACATGCGCCAGTGCATTCTCTTTGCTGACCGAACGACCGGCTTTGCCGATGGCGACCACCAGTTCCACTTCAAACTGGAAGTCATCGGTTTGGGGAGGATAAGGCACCCCCTGTCCGCTCAGCACAATGGCATCGCGGGGCTTTTGAAAAAAGAAGGGCGGATCACGCTCATCCGACTCTTTCATTTCGCGAATGTGTTCAAGGTAATTGCGACCCACACAATAAATCCTTCTGACCGGAAACGGAGTGGCCAACCCGTCAACCGGGACAGACACAACTGAAGGCACTTGAACGGCGAAATGGTTCACTTGGCCGTCTTTCTGGCAGTTTGGTACCAGTCCATGATCTGCTCACCGTTCCAGTGCATCACACCCGTGTGTTTGGCCATGTGTTTGTAAACCTCTTCCAGGTATTTGATGCGGAAAGGCTGCCCGGAAATATAGGGGTGAATGGCAATGGCCATCACACGAGGACGGTCCGAGCCTTCCTCATACAAGCGGTCAAAGGTGTCGATGCACTTTTGCGTCCAATAGGAAGCCTCATGGTGCTGTACAGCCATCATGGGGATATCGTTGTTTTCAACGGTGTAGGGGATGGTGATCAGCGGACCATGCTCGGTTTGAATTTCGGTGGGCTCTTCGTCGTAGACCCAGTCTCCAATGTATTTGACGCCGGCTGCGGCCAAATGGTCCGGCGTTTCATTGGTTTGAGTCAGACCTGGGCCAAGCCAGCCCACAGGACGCTTGCCGGTGAATTTTTCAATCACATCCAATGAGCGCTTGATCATGGCGGGTTGGTCAGGCTCGAGGTGAATCGGGCCCTGCTGGTAGCTGTGGCCCATGAACTCCCAACCCGCATCCAGACAAGCCTGCGCCACGCGGGGATAGTCCTCGCAAACACGGGCGTTGATGGACAACGTGGGTTTGATGCCCAGCTTTTTGTAAAGCTCGTGAAAGCGCCAGAATCCCACCCGCATGCCGTATTCGTGCCAGCTCCAATTGGGCACATCCGGCAAAAGCACAGCCCCTGTTGGCGCGGGAATGACCTGACGCGCCATGGGCTTGCTGATGTCCCACACCTCCAGATTGACAATGGTCCAGACAATGATTTTCCCGTCATCGGGCAATTTCATTTTGGGGCGATCAACGATCGCACTGTAAGGGACGCGTTCGCGTGGAATCATGGTCATGTGCTCTCTCCTTTATGACTGGACGTAGTTAACTTCCCAACTTTCGACAATCTGACTGCCCGCTTGCTTCAGGATCACGGACATGGGGCATCGCGCATTCAGGTCTTCACGCAGACGAAGCATGTCCTCTTCGGTGCCTGTGGTCGTGGCCTTCACCTTCAATTCAATAATTGGAAACGGCACAGGCACGTGGGCCACCCGGTCAATGCCACGGTGGTCCAAATGGCCCAGCACATCGATCTTGTCGATCTTCAAATCGATCTTCATCTCCATCGCAATGCGACGCGCAATCACATTGGTACAACCAATCAGAGCACCCAATAAAGTCTCTAATGGCGTAGGCCCCACATCGGTGCCGTGCCGATAGGGTGGCTCATCGATCACAAAGGAATGCCCGCGCACACGCACTTCCGTGAGACTCGCTGTGGGCGCGAAACCTTCCAACGCGACCTTGATCAACTTGTGTTCTTTGACATTCAGCACGCTATTTCCTTTTTGAGTGCCTCAAGACCCGGCTTGATCAACGCTTCTAAGCTGTGAAAGTTGAACACGGCACCCTTTTTTTGCCAAGCCTTGGCATTAGCCAAAGTGACAGGCAACCCAAAACGTTCACCCTGTCCCTTGATTTTTTGGGCGATGTGATCCAACGCTTCTTGCACTTGAGGCACTGTAATATCCCCGCCAAAACCCATGCTGTGAGACAAGTCATAAGGCCCGATCAAAAACAAATCAAAGCCTTTGACAGTCAAAATTTCATCGATATTTTTCATCCCGACCTCAGACTCGATCTGGGGGATGATGATCATGTCAGCCGCCCTGCTACCACAGGCATAGCTGACGGTTTCCAAAATAAGTCTTGCCTCTTGCGCCGTTTCCACCCGAGGAACGATCAAACCATCAATGCCCCGATCGAGATAACTCACCCAGTCCTCAACCTGCCGGGTTTTGCTGCGGACCACCGCTGCTGCACCATGACGCTGGGCTGCGCGAGCCATGGGCCCCACCATGTCGATGCCGATTCCTGCACGTTCGCAATCGATGAACAAAATGTCGATGCCCAATTTGGACACCAAATCGGCCACATCAAAGCCACCCGCGAAGGTATTGATCGCCAGCACAGGCTCATTGGCCTGTATTTTGTTTTTGGCGTTAGATCGAAAAATCGTCATGCTTTTTTCAGTTCAGTTAAAGACATGATTTCTGCGCTGGTCATCACAAAACCAAGCGCCGTTCTTATACAGAGCAAGGCTGCATCGTGCAAACCAGGGTCGTCCATGGTGTCCACGCAGTCGCTGGGCACAATAACCGCGTAATCCTTGGAACAAGCGGCTGCCACCGTTGAAAGCACGCAGCTGTTGGTGTTGACGCCCGTGATGATGAGGGTGTTGATCCCGTGGGCTCTCAATGTGAAATCCAGATCGGTACCGACAAAGCAGTCGTAGCGCTTTTTGGTGTTCACGATCCAGTCTTTTTTCGGGTCAATGACTTGCGGCATCACCGTGCACCCTGGTGATCCCTGCAAATTGTGGCGCTCCACATTTTTGCGCGTGGCATGCGGATCATCGGCCCGCGTTCTCCAAAATGGGTTGGACCGAATTTCAGGCACATCGCGATAAGTGGTCACAAGGTGGATGACAGGCCAATCCTGTTCACGGCACCAAGCAAACAATTGGGCGGCATTGCCCAGAACGCGATCGGCTTGCGCCTGCGACTTAACAGGCATCGTGGCCACAGAAAGGTCCATGTGGCCGCGGTGCAAATCGATCGCGATGACGGCTGCTTTGACTTTGTCGACACCGAAGTTCATGACAGCCTCAGATCAAGGGGTTATGGGAAGTGCTCAACAGTTTTTTCTGATCGATGCCAAACCGGTCTGCCAACCAATCGGCCAGAATTTCCTGACCGATGGTCGGGTTGTCATGCTGGCAATGCTCCGCGCCCGTCTCTTCCTCAGACAACAAGCGCAAGGTCACATCCACGCCCTTGGCCTTACCGTAGTCATAAACCTTCTTGGCTTGCGACACGGTCAACACATCGTGCCCACCGTGCATGACCAAAAACGGACACTTCATGTGATCGAGATGACCATCCAAGGTGAAGTCGCGTGCCTTTTCCATGGAAGCTTTCATGGTGGGCTTGCCAAAAACCCACTTGATGTGCTCGGCCAAGCCATGGTCTTCGGAGGCATTGCCCCACAGGTCGGTGATGGCCCAGATGGCACCGTGGGCAATGCAAGCGGCCAAACGCGGCTCATAACAACCCGCACGCGCAGCGTAATAACCGCCCAGGCTGGAGCCCGCCACAGCGATGCGCTTGGGGTCCACATCGTCACGTATTTCCAGCCAGTCAATGCACTTGCCAATGGGCACTTCGGTATCGACCCTGTTGACGACATTGTGGCGACGCAAAGTACCGCCCTGGCCCGGGCCGTCGATCATCAACACCGAGATGCCACGCTGAACAGCACCACGGGCTTGCATGAACCACATTTCATCCTTGATCGAGTCCAAACCACCCATGCAAATCAACACGGGTTGACGCTTCTCTGGAAAAGGAGCGCGGACGAAGTAACCGCAAATGGTGACGCCGTTTTCGTAGGGAATTTCAACCGTTTCACCCGCAGGATTCAAATGCGAAATGAACTTTTTACTGCATGCCTCCATCTTCTCAAATGTAGGCAAGCGGCGAGGGTCATCGGGCTTGAGGAAAAATTCTGCCTGACGGTAATAGTCTGCAGCCCGCAGGTAACAGTTCATGGACGTTTTGATGTGCCCCAGGCTCTCTTCTTCACAGCCGCGATGCCAGTTGCGATCACCAATGTGCATCCATTCCTTGTGCCAGCTTTCAAGATCTCCAGGAATCATGCGGCTGGCTGCTTGGAACACCTCACTCACCGAGCCTCCGCCCTCTTGGGTTTCACCCAAACCACGGCGGAATTGGTACGCCTGCCAAGGGTGCTCTGGCCAGTGGTGCCAACCATAGGGCTCGTAATGCGGCAGTCGGTTTTCGGTGATTTTTTCGATGAGGTTGTCTTCTGACATATGGAGAGCTCCCGCAGTTTGATTCCAGACACATTCACTATTTTCAAGTGACTTGAATAATCATACGCAGGCCATTCAAACTGTCCACTGTTTTTTGTTAGTAGATACCCGATGACCGCTGCACCAAGAACTTCAGGCCCAGCGCAATTCACGCACAGATATGGGTCCGAGCAACTTTAAAAAATCTGGGAAAACAAGCTCATCCAACATGACGCCCCTTTCAGGGGCGAACAAAAACAGGCATGCCTCAAGTTTGTGCATCCAAATCGGTGCTGCGGGGATGCGTCAACACAAGAGTGCACTGCGTTGGCGCATCCAGAAAAAATGCCCAGTCAAGCTTTTTCACCGAGCCGCCCATCCCGAAAATCCGCCAAGGCTTGATAAATTTCTTCCTTGGTGTTCATGACAAACGGGCCGTACTGCACGATGGGCTGCTGGAGCGGTTGGCCCGCCACCAGGATCAGCTTGGCATCGGCACTGGCCTCGATCACCACGCCGTCGGCCAGCGGTGTGTTTTTCAAAATGGCCATGCGCTGCAGGGGCACGGCCTGCCCTGCGATGCGCACCTCGCCCCGGTACACGTACACAAAAGCGTTGTGCCCAGCAGGCAGGTCTTGTTCAAAACGTGCCCCTTCAGGCATGTGCACGTCCAGATAAACCGGTTGCGTGATCTCTCGGATCACCGCGCCCTGCACGCCGTGGCTGGCCCCAGCAATCACCGTGACGGCCACGCCTTCGGGCGTCTGTAACTGCGGCAGCTGGTCGTTCTGAAAATCGCGGTACCACGGCGCATTCATCTTCTCGCTGCTGTGCAGGTTCAGCCAGAGCTGAAAGCCCTCCATCACGCCATCGGCTTGCTGGGGGATTTCAGAATGGATCACGCCCTGGCCTGCGGTCATCCATTGCACGCCGCCGTTTTGCAGCAGGCCTTCGTTGCCCGCGCTGTCGCGGTGCAGCATGCGCCCGGCGATCATGTAGGTCACGGTTTCAAAACCCCGGTGAGGATGGTCCGGAAAACCGGCGATGTAGTCGTCCGGCTTGTCGCTGCCAAAGGCGTCCAGCATCAAAAACGGGTCAAGCCGGTGCTGCAGGTCTTGCGTAAGGATGCGGCTGAGCTTGACGCCCGCGCCATCCGAAGTGGCCTGGCCGGTGACCAGGCGTTCGATGGTGCGCGAGACATTCACGGCATGCGGGTGAGTTGCTTGTGTCACAACCGATCCTTTTCAAAAAACCAAACGATCAACCGGGACGGTGCAAGGCGCAAATTTTGTTGCCGTCAGGGTCGCGCAGGTAGGCCAAGTAAAGCTTGCCTACGGGGCCTTCACGCAAACCGGGCGGGTCTTCGCAGGGGGTGCCGCCGTTGGCCACACCGGCAGCATGAAAGGCATCGGCTTGCTCGACCGACTTGGCCGTGAAGCCAAGGGTGCTGCCGTTGCCGTGGCTGGCCGCCTCGCCGTTGATGGGCGTGGTGATGGCAAAGGTGCCGGTGGGGCTTCGGTAAAAGTACCGTTTGTTGTTGGCAAAACCTGGCCCATAACCCAGCGTGCCCAACACCGCGTCGTAAAACTTTTTGGAAACTTCCAGGTCATTCACACCCACCATCACATGACTGAACATTGCGCTCTCCTTGTAGACCCGTTGCCGGGCGAAATTATTGAACAGCCATCGTAGCGGATACCGGGCGGCCTGGCCGGGTCAAGACTTTTTCAAGACCTCTTCAGTGACTGCCATCGTGTGTGCGCTGGCCCTTGCAGATCTGGGGGAAGCTGGTGTTTGGCTTGCAAATAATGGTGGGTATAAACGTCCAGATAGGCCTGCAGGATGTCGGCTGCGTGCGCCTCGCCCGCCAGCTCCAGGCACATGGCAGCCACTTCGCTGGTGCAAAAGTGGTCATCTCGCTTAGAGCGGCGCAACTGGTAGCGCGAAACCTGCTCGGGGTTCAGGCTGAGCACGGGCAAGGCGTTCAGGTAAGGGCTTTTGCGGAACATCTTGCGCGCTTCGGGCCAGGTGGCATCCAACAAAATGAACAGCGGGCGCTGGCCTAAGGGCAAGGGCGGCACCGATTGCACCACCCGCTCGGGCCTCACAAATTCGCCCGGAAACACCACATACGGCTGCCACTTCGGATCGGCCAGCAGCGCCAGCAAGGCCGGGTCCACCTCGGTGCGGGCCCAGCCAAAGGCGAAGGTGTCTGGCACCACATCGGCGATCAGCCAACCGGTATTGCTGGGCTTGAGGGGTTCGATGTCGGCCATCAGCAAACAAATGCCCGATTGCGTGGCCACCTCGGGTCGCACACCGCACAGGCAGTGGCTGGACACCAAGCGGCAACCTGTGCAGCGCTCGCCCTTGATGCCGCCACGCGCCAAGAAGGGTTTGACGCTGCGGGCCAAGCGCTCAGCGCGCAGACGCGAGACGGCGTGGGGCGCTTTCAAACCCGAAGCGTCCTTCAAGCCGCAGGCGTGGCCATGCGCAGTTGGCGGGCGGCTTCTTCGTCCCGCGCGTCGTCAATCTCGCGCAGCACCGCCACCATGTCCACATCGGCAGTCGACCGCTCAAAATGGCCCGTGAGCGGCGTCTCGTTGCTGAGCAATCCGGCTTGGTACAGGCTCCAGATTTCGGGGCCGAAGTCGGTCTTCAAAAGTGCAGGGGCAAATTGTCCAAAAAAGTCGCGCAGGTTGCCCACATCGCGCAGCAGCATGCGTTGCGCATGGTTGTTGCCGGCCGCGTCCACGGCCTGGGGCAAGTCGATGATGACGGGCTCGTCCACGCCGGGCTGGTCGTCCTCGCCGGAAATATGCGCCAACAAGATGTTGAACTCCGACAAGTCGCCATGCACCACACCGGCGCACAGCATGCGCACCACTTCGCCAATCAAGGTGGCGTGGTGTTGCAGCGCTTGCGCGGGGGTGAAGGCCACATCGTTCAGGCGTGGCGCGGCGTCGCCATGGGCGTCGGTCACCAGCTCCATGAGCAGCACGCCGTCAAAAAAGTTGAACGGCCGGGGCACGCGCACACCCGCTGCGGCCAGGCGGTAAAGCGCATCCACTTCGGCGCTTTGCCAGGCGGCTTCTTGTTCTTGGCGGCCAAACTTGCTGCCCTTGGCCATGGCGCGAGCCGATCGCGAGTTTTTGACCTTGCGGTTTTCGGTGTAGTCCACCGCTTGCCGAAAGCTGCGGTGGGTGGCCTCTTTGTAGATCTTGGCGCAGCGGGTCTCGTCGCCGCAGCGCACCACAAACACCATGGCCTCCTTGCCACTCATGAGCTGACGCACCACGGTGTCGATCAGCCCCTCTTCGACCAGGGCCTGCAGCCTCGGTGGTGCTTTCATGGGGTGGCTTCAGTGTTCAAGCAAGGCCCAGCCTGCGTGCTGGTTGGCCTTGTTGTTTTCGTATTCCCAGGCCGCGCCGCAGCGGTCGCAGCGGTAACGGGTGAAGCTCGCTTGGCCGTTGCCACGGTCTTCACGGCTGTGGGAGCCTTGCACCAGTTCGGCGTGGCCGGGGGCTTTGCGCCAATGGCGTTGAATACCCGCGCAGGGTTCGCACAAATCGGGGGCAGCACGCTTGGGAGCGCTGGGGGTTGACGGGGTCATGAAGGGGGGATGTCCTGGACAATGCCTGAGCGGGCGATCCTTGCATTGTCGCTGCCTAAGGGCCTTGCAGCGCCTGAACGTGACACGGACTGCGAAATATCTTACCGGCGCTTGCAGGTGACAGACCACCCCATCAGACTGTGGCAGCATGAACCCCAATTCAAACCAGCTGCTAGGAGACCGAGACATGTCCACCCCACCTACCCTGTCCAACGCCCTTTCCTTTGGCCTGCAAGGCCGCGTGGCCATCATCACCGGCGCAGCCAACGGCATTGGCGAGGCTTGTTCGCGTCGATTTGCCGCCGAAGGCGCCCATGTGGTGCTGGCCGATGTGAACAGCGAGCGCGGCGCTTCCGTGGCCGCCGAATTGCGCAGCGCTGGCCACAGCGCAAGCTTCATGGCCTGCGACGTCTCGCGCAAAGCCGACGTCGACGCCTTGGTGGACCATGCGCTGCAGGCCTTTGGCCGCATCGACGTGCTGGTCAACAACGCGGGCATCTTCCGGGCGGCTGACTTTCTGGACGTGACCGAAGAAGACTTCGACGCCGTGATCAACGTGAACATCAAGGGCTCGTTCCTGATGGGCCAGGCCGCAGCCCGCGCCATGAAAAGCACCGGGGGCGGATCTATCGTCAACATGAGCTCGGTCAACGCGGTGCTGGCCATCCCCAACATCGCCAGCTACAACGTGAGCAAGGGCGGCATCAACCAACTGACGCGCGCCATGGCTTTGGCCCTGGCCGACTTCGGCATCCGCGTGAACGCGGTGGCACCCGGCACGATTGCCACCGAGCTGGCCCGCCAAGCCGTGCTGACCAGCGAAGCGGCCGAGAAAAAAATCATGATGCGCACTCCCATGAAACGGCTGGGCGAGCCCGACGAAGTGGCCAAGGTGGTGGCGTTTTTGGCCAGCGATGCGGCCAGCTACATCACGGGTGAAATTGTCACCGTGGATGGCGGTCGCATGGCGCTCAATTACACCGTACCGGTTTGAAGAAAGTCCGATGCTGTGAACACATCCTCTTCCCTCCTCGACGCCTGGTTGGCGCAAGAAAAAGAGATACGCCAGCGGCTGGATGCCGGTGCTGGTCCCGGCGTGGCACGCCCAGACCAGGTGGCCGGCAAGACCGGCTTGGAGGTCATGCAAGGCCTGCTGAGTGGCGAGCTGCCTTATGCCAGCATCGCCAAAACACTCGACTTTGTGCTGATCGAGGTCAGCGCAGGCCAAGCCATTTTTCAAGGTGCCCCAGGTTTTAACCACATGAACCCGTTGGGCACCGTGCACGGCGGGTGGTTTGCCACCTTGCTCGACTCGGCCCTGGGCTGCGCGGTGCACACCCTGATGCCGCCAGGCCGCGGCTACACCACGGCCGACCTGAGCGTGAAGCTGGTCAAGGCCCTGACTCCAAAAGTTCAGCGCGTGCGGGCCATTGGCCAAGTGGTGCACTGCGGCCGCCAGCTGGCCACCGCCGAAGCCCGGCTGGTCGGGCCCGACGGCACCCTGTACGCCCATGCCAGCACCGCCTGCCTTGTTTTTGAAATGCCTTCTTCAACCCCTGGAACCCGACCATGAGACTCCTTCACACCATGCTGCGCGTGGGCAACCTGCAACGCTCGATTGACTTCTACACCAACGTGATGGGCATGCAACTGTTGCGCACCTCAGAAAACCCCGAGTACAAATACTCGCTGGCTTTTGTCGGGTATGGCAACAACCCCGACCACGCCGAGCTGGAGCTGACCTACAACTGGGGCACAGAAAGCTACGAGATGGGCACGGCCTATGGCCACATCGCCCTCGGCGTGCCCGATGCCTATGCGGCCTGCGAAAAAATCAAGGCCGCTGGCGGCAAGGTCACGCGCGAAGCCGGCCCCGTCAAAGGCGGCAGCACCGTGATCGCCTTTGTGACCGATCCCGATGGTTACAAGGTCGAGTTGATCCAGCGGGCCGAATACGCTGCGGGTCAGGGCTTGCGCTGAATCTGGCTGGCCTCTCGCGCCAGCCGTTCGATGCACGCCCAATCGCCTTGGGCCAGCGCATCCGCAGGCACCAGCCACGAGCCGCCCACACAAGCCACGTTGGGCAGGCTTAAAAACTCCAAGGCATTGCCAGGGGTCACACCGCCTGTGGGGCAAAACTTCACATCAAAGAACGGGCCGCTCCAGGCCTTGAGCATGGCGGGGCCGCCCGCTTGCATGGCCGGGAAGAATTTGAGTTCGGTGTAACCGTCTTCTAGCGCCATCATGATTTCGCTGCCGGTGGCCACACCAGGCAAGAGCGACAGACCGTGGTCACGGCAGGCTTGGCCCACTGTTTTGGTGTAACCGGGGCTCACCGCAAAACGGGCACCGGCTTTGGCCGCTGCGGCCGCATCGACGGCGCTGCGAACCGTGCCCGCGCCGACCACGGCACCGGGCACTTCTTTGGCAATCGCTTCCATGCAGGCCAACGCCTGCGGGGTGCGCAGCGTGACTTCGAGCATTCGAATACCACCAGCCACCAGCGCACGCGCCATGGGCACAGCATGGGCCACATCGTGGAGCACGATCACGGGGATCACCGGGGCGTCCTGCATGACTTGCAAGGCGGTCAAATTTCCACTCAGATTCACAGCCATGTGCAGGCTCCTTCTTCGGCTTTGAGCGCGTTGCGGCGCAGGTTGGCAAACAATTCACGGCCCATGCCCACGCCGTTGGCGGCGCGCAGCTCGGGGGGCATTTGGACCAGTGGGCGGGCGGCCCATTCGGCCTCGTTCACCAGCACCTGCAAGCTGCCCACCACGCCGTCCAGGCGGATCACATCACCGTCTTGCACCTTGGCCAGTGGGCCACCCCCAGCGGCTTCGGGCGAAACGTGGATGGCCGCAGGCACTTTGCCCGAAGCGCCGCTCATGCGGCCATCGGTGACCAGCGCCACCTTGAAGCCTTTGCCTTGCAGCACGGCCAGCGGCGGGGTGAGCTTGTGCAGCTCGGGCATGCCGTTGGCTTGCGGGCCTTGCCAGCGCACCACACACACGACATCGCGGTCCAGCTCACCCGCCTTGAACGCGGCATGCAATTCGTCTTGTGAGCCGAAGACCCTCGCTGGCGCTTCGATCACATGCAAGGCTTCCGGCACAGCCGATATCTTGATCACGCTGCGGCCCAAATTACCTTGCAACAATTTCAAACCCCCAGTGGCGCTGAACGGGCTGGACGCCGGGCGCACCACGGTCTCGTCTTGGCTGGCCCCGATGTGGTTCCAAACCAGTTGACCATTTTGGGCAGACGGGATGCGCGTGAATTCACGCAAGCCCCCGGCGCGCACCGTCAGCACATCGGCGTGCATGAATCCGGCGTCCAGCAACTCGCGGATCACATAGCCCGGTCCACCTGCGGCCTGGAACTGGTTCACATCGGCGCTGCCGTTGGGGTAGACGCGGGTCAGCAGCGGCACCACCTCCGACAAAGCCGAGAAGTCGTCCCAGTCGATCACGATGCCCGCCGCACGTGCCACCGCCACCCAGTGGATCAGGTGGTTGGTCGAGCCGCCCGTGGCCAGCAAGGCCACCATGGCATTGACGATGCAGCGCTCATCCACCAGTCGCCCGATGGGGGTGAAGTTTTGGTCCTTGACCAGCGCCAGCACGGTGCGTGCCGCTTCGCGGGTCAACTCTTGGCGCACGCCCTCGCCCGGGTTGATGAAAGCCGTTCCCGGCACCTGCAGGCCCATGGCTTCGAGTAGCATCTGGTTACTGTTGGCCGTGCCGTAAAAAGTGCAGGTGCCTTCGCCGTGGTAGGCCTTGGACTCGGCTTCCAGCAATTCGGCTCGGCCGACCAGGCCCAGAGCGGCTTGTTCACGCACCTTGGATTTTTCGTTGTTGGACAGACCACTGGTCATGGGGCCAGCAGGCACAAACACCGT
>CAMDFT010000040.1 GCA_945897795.1 Limnohabitans sp. Rim8
GCTGGGTATCCTGAGCGATTTGCGCCGCGAAGGCAAAATCGCGCACCTGGGGTTGACCAACTTCAACACCGCCGTGACCCTCGAAATCCTGGACGCAGGCATCCCGCTGGTCAGCACGCAGGTGCAGTACTCGCTGCTGGACAGCCGCCCCGACCAGGGCCTGATCGCGCTGTGCCAAGAGCGCGGTGTGCAACTCCTGTGCTACGGCACCTTGGCCGGTGGCCTGCTGAGCGACGCTTGGCTGGGCCAAACCGAGCCCACCGAGCCATTGGCCAACCGCTCACACACCAAGTACAAACTGATCATCGAGGATTTTGGCGGTTGGGACCTGTTTCAGGAACTGCTGCAGGCCTTGCAGACCATCGCCACGCGCCATGGCGTGGGCTTGGGTGATGTGGCCACGCGCTGGGTGATCGACCGCCCGCAAGTGGCCAGCGCCATCATGGGCTTTACCTCGACGCGCCACCTGCCAGCCACGCAACGCATTGAGGCCTTGCGCCTGGACGCGCAGGACCACGCCCTTTTAGCGCCCTTGCTGGCACGGCGCACTGGCCCTGCAGGTGACTGCTACGACATCGAACGCGACAAGGAAGGCCGTCACGGGCGCATCATGCGTTACAACCAAAATGAGGGGCGTCACTGACAGCGCGAACACTTCGGGCTCAGCAAATGGATGCCGACCGCCCAACGCACTGCTGAACTTCGGGCCCCACTGGCCCATTCAGCCCCTTATTTCGCAACAGGCTCCTGTGCGAGCGCCGCCAAGCGTTGCGCCACCTCTTTTTTACCCAACTTGCGCACGGCAGCAATGGCTTGGAGCTGCGCGGCGCGGGGCTTGGACTTGCCCGTCTCCCAGTGGTAGACCGATTGGTTGGACACACCCAGCAACAGGGCCATCTGCGCGGCCGAAACACCGAATTTTTTGCGCAGGGACGCAAAGCCATCGGCGCGAAAGCGCAAGCCCTGAGGCTCATCTGCTTCCTTGGGGGGTGTGGTGGGGCGGGCTGGCGTTTTGCCCAAGCGGCGAACAACGGCTTCCAGGCTGGCGATGCGTCTTTTGAGATCGGCGATCTCGGCGCGGTGCGTGGCTTGGGCCTTTTTCAGAACCACCGCTTGCGTGCGCGTTTCTTTTTTGGCGATGCGTGAGATCTCGGTTTTTAATTGGGCTGCGAAGTTACTCATGTTGTGTCCATTCTTTCGGAACGTGGATCATACGCAAACCGCATGCCCCATCAGCACGGACCGACTGGGCGCGATCAAGCGCCTGTTCATCACGATCGGTTCTGCTTGCCCTGTCACCGGTTGTCACCTGAGCAGCAGGCAAGAGCGCAAAGGCTGCTTAAATACAGGCACTGCAGGCCCAAATTTCCCCATCGGCCAAACCACCTCAATCACTTGAACAGGAGCCCTCCATGACCACCCACCTCAAAGGCCAAATCGCTTGGATCACCGGCGGGGGCAGCGGCATTGGGCTGGCTGGCGCGATGGCGCTGGCCAAGGCCGGCGCCCATGTGGTGATTTCGGGCCGCAACGCTGCCACCAACGCCAGCGCTTTGGCCTCGCTGCAGGCCCTGGGCAGCGCCGAGGCCTTGCTGCTGGATGTGGCCGACAAGCACGCCGTCAAGGCGGCGGCGCAGCAGATTCTGGACCAACATGGCCGCATCGACATCTTGGTGACCAGCGCAGGCACAAATGCCACGCAGCGCAATTTCGACGTGGTCACGCCCGAGGCCTGGGACGATGTGGTCGCCATCAACCTGTCGGGCCTGTTTTATTGCGTGCACGCGGTCTTGCCCGCCATGCGCCAGCAGCAAGGCGGCTTGATCATCAACGTCTCGTCTTGGGCGGGGCTGTATGCGTCCAAGCTCACCGGCCCGGCTTACAACGCCACCAAACGTGCCGTGCTGGCCCTGACCGAGTCCATCAACATGGAAGAGTGCACACACGGCATCCGCGCCACCTCGCTCTTGCCCGGCGAAGTGGCCACGCCCATTTTGGACAAACGGCCCGTGCCGCCGTCAGCCGAACAACGCGAGCTCATGGTTCAAGCCGAAGACATGGGCCAGGCCATCTTGTTTGTGGCGCAAATGCCTCCCCGCACCTGTATCAACGAGTTGATCATCTCCCCCACCTTCAACCGCTTTTACACGGGCGGGCTGGAGACACCGCCCAAACGCTGAGCCCGGCGGCATCTGACCCAGCCCATGAGCCAGCTTTTCAGCGACAGCGCCCGGCACCGCCGCATCGGCATTGCGCTGGTGACGGTCACCACCTTGATGTTTGCGCTGCTCGACGCATCGGCCAAGTGGCTGGTGATTACCCTGCCGGTTATGCAAGTGGTGTGGATGCGCTTTCTCACGCATTCACTTTTTTCCATCGCGGTGTTTGCGCCCTCGGTCAAAGGCGATTTGCTGCGCTGGCGGCACCCCCGTTTGCAGCTGCTGCGCGGCTTGATGCTGGCGTCCATGACCGCACTCAATTTTTGGGCATTGCAATATTTGCAGTTGGCCGAAACCGGGGCCATGCAGTTTTCTGTGCCCATATTGATCGCCTTGCTGTCAGCCTGGTGGCTGGGCGAGCGGTTGGACGCCAAACGCTGGCTGGCGATTGCGGTGGGCTTTGTGGGCGTTCTGGTCATCATCCGCCCCGGCAGCCAGGGCTTTCACCCGGCGATCTTGCTGTCGGCGCTCAATGCCATTTTGTATGCGCTCTTCAACATGATGACGCGCTACCTGGCCAGCAGCGAAAACCCCGCCACCACGCAACTGACTTCGGCGGTAGTGGCCACCTTGGTGTTGACGCCTTTTGCACTGTGGCAATGGCAACAACCGGCCACGCTGCTCGAGTGGTTCGTGATGGCGCTGGCCGGTTTGTTCGGCGGCATTGGCCACTACTTTGTGGCCGTGGCACACCGCTATGCCTCGGCCGCAGTGTTGGGGCCGTTTTTGTACCAGCAGATCCTTTACATGACCGTGCTCGGTTGGCTGGTGTTTGGCCAGGTGCCTGACCTGGCCGTGGTGCTCGGCGCCTTGGTGGTGGTGGCCAGCGGCCTGTATTTGCTGTGGCGCGAGTTTCGGGGCCCGGCCAGTCATTGAACCCATGGATCCAGCCCTCTGAGGTTTGAATGCAGGGTGCGAAGGTCGGTCATCCCTCGTAGGTCGAGGCCTTTATGGTCCGACATGCCATCTGTTCGCGCAGCGACATTTTCAAAGGGCGGTGGTGCACCGAAGATGTCGGACCTAAAGGCGCCGACCTACAAATACCTGCAGCCATCCCTTCGCGAACCGACCTACAAAGACCGACAGCCATCCCTTGGCGAAGCGACATTTCGACATGAAGAGGCGAATGAGCATGACAACACTCAGTCCGTTTGGTGACAGCCGGGCTGTCGTCTCAGCGCACAAGATGCGTAGCATGCGCCTTGCGCTTTGGCGCTCACCACAGGAGTCATGCATGTCTATTTCCCCCCGCTGGAAACAGCGCCCCCCTGGCTCCAACTGGGGCGACTTTGGGCCCGACGACCAATGCGGTCGCATGAACCTCTTAACGCCCGAGAAAGTGCTGCAAGGCATGCATGAGGTGCGCACCGGGCAGACCTTCAACCTGAGCCTGCCGCTGGATTTTCCGGGCGGCAACGTGCTCAACCCCAGGCGTCAGCCGCCGGTGCTGCGCCCGACGGTGCGCGAGGGCAAGCCCAACATGAACTACCAGCTGTGGTGCGACGACCCGGTTTGCACCGACGTGGTGTGCGACGACTTGGTGATCATGCATTTGCAGTACAGCACCCAGTGGGACAGCCTGGCCCATGTGGGCTCGATGTTCGACGCCAATAGCGACGGCGTGCCCGAGCCGGTGTATTACAACGGCTTTCGCGCTGGCATCGATGTGGTGGGCCCAAGCGGCAGCGAGGGTGCGGGCATTTTTGGCTTTCCAGAGATCGCCCGTGAATCAACATCCTCGGCCAAGGCGCTGGGCATCGAAAAAATGTCCGAGCGCTGCGTGCAAGGCCGTGCGGTGATGATCGACCTGCATGCGCATCTGGGTCGTGAGCGGGTGCGGGTGGGTTACGACTTGCTGATGGACATCCTGAAAAAAGACCAAGTGGTGGTAGAGCCCGGCGACATGGTGTGCCTGCACACCGGCTTTGCCCAGATGCTGCTCGAGATGAACAAACAACCCGACCCGCACGCTGTGGAAAATTCTTGCGCCGTGCTGGAGGGACGCGACGAGCGGCTGCTGCAATGGATCACCGATTCGGGCCTGGTGGCCCTGATCGCCGACAACTACGCGGTCGAAGGTTTGCCCGCCTCGCCCCGCCCCGGCAGCTGCGCGGCTTTGCCCTTGCACGAGCATTGTTTGTTCAAGCTGGGCGTGCACCTGGGCGAAATCTGGCACCTGACGCCCTTGGCCGACTGGCTGCGCCAGAACGGCCGAAGCCGCTTTTTGCTCACCGCCCCGCCCTTGCGCCTGCCCGGCGCCATTGGCTCACCGGCCACACCGATTGCCACGGTGTAAGCCAACAGACAAATCAGCGCCTGCGGCAGCGACAATCGGGCAGCCGGAAAGACAATCCCGGTATGGAGTTGGCCGATGAATTTGCAATTGCTTGATTTTGACTGCAGCGAGGATGCCGAGGGCGTGGTCTGCTGGGATGCGCTGGCGCAACCTGCGCCCCAACACAACACGGCTTTGTTGCAAGAGGTTGCACAGGTGCTGCGCTGGGCGCATGGCTTTGACCACGAAGGCCCCGGCCCCCTGGAAAACGGTGCCAACTGGGACTTTGACCTGCAGGTCACGCTGCTGAGCGTTGGCGGCAAGCCCCAAGTGGCCACGCCCCGCTTTGTGCCCAGCACGGGGCAACTGAGCCTGTTGCCCGAGCCGGCGGACACGCAAAGCCTCTCGCTGAGCCTGACCTTGAGTGGCACGCCTGGATTTGTGGAGGCATTTCGCACGCAGTTTGAGCAGGCATGAACACCCCGCAGCATTCCGACGAATCGCAAGCTTTGAACAAACCGCAGGCTTTGGACGCGCCACAGCGGCCCAGCTTCAAGGAGGCGATCAAATTCTGGTTTTGGCTGGGCTGCATCAGTTTTGGCGGACCGGCTGCGCAAATCGCGCTGATGCACGAAGAGTTGGTGGAGCGCCGCCGCTGGATCTCGGAAAAGCGCTACCTGCACGCGTTGCATTACTGCATGCTGCTGCCCGGGCCCGAGGCACAGCAACTGGCCACCTACACCGGTTGGCTGATGCATGGCACGCGTGGGGGCATTGCAGCGGGCGCCTTGTTTGTGCTGCCGTCTTTGGTACTGCTGATCGTGCTCAGCTGGGCTTACACCGCTTGGGGGCAACACCCATGGGGGCAAGCGCTGCTGTGGGGCCTGAAGCCCGCGGTCACCGCACTGGTGTTGCAAGCCGCGCACCGCCTGGCCTTGCGCACCCTGAAAGCCCGTTGGTTGTGGGCGCTGGCGGTGCTGTCCTTGCTGGGCATGCTCTGGGGTCTGCCCTTTGTTTTGATCATTGCGGGTGCAGCGGCCACCGGCTATTACATGTCGCGTCAGCCCACCAGCGGCGCCGTGGCGGCGCAGGACACACGCCCCGAAAAATCGATCGTCAATAGCCCACTGCCAGCGACCCGCTCGGCCCCCGCATGGCTGGACGACGACACGCCCGCACCCGCGCACACGCACTACAGCCACCCGCGCTTGCTGCGCGCGCTGGCCTGGGGGGTGGGATTGTGGGCCGTGACCCTGGGCCTGATCGCGCTGGTGTTCGGGCTGGGCCACACGCTCACGCACATGGGCGGTTTTTTCACGCAAGCGGCTTTGCTGACCTTTGGCGGGGCGTATGCGGTGCTGCCCTTTGTGACGCAAGCGGCTGTGGGGCACTTTGGCTGGCTGACGGCGGCGCAAATGATGGACGGGCTGGCCCTGGGTGAGAGCACACCAGGGCCGCTGATCATGGTGGTGGCGTTTGTGGGCTTTTTGGGCGGGCACAGCCAGGCCTTGTTCGGCCACCCTGTGCTGGGCGGCATCGTGGCGGCCTGTGTGGTGACTTGGTTCACTTTTTTGCCCTCGTTCGTGTTTATCTTGGCGGGCGGCCCGCTGGTGGAGTCCACACGCCACATGCCCTCATTGGCCGGGCCCTTGCAGGGCATCATGGCCGCCGTGATCGGCGTGATCGTGCACCTGGCGGGCGTGTTTGCACGCCAAACCTGGTTGCCAGGCGGCTGGCACATGCTGCCCGACCTGGGGGCTTTGGCGCTGACGCTGCTGGCCACTTGGCTGCTGATTCGCAAGCAACTGAGCGTCTTCAAGCTGCTGGGCCTGTGCACGGCCCTGGGGCTGGTGTGGCAACTGCTCTTGTGAGCCCCTTTGCAACCACGCCACCCCGCAGCCGGGTCTGTGCGTTAATGCACACCCAGAACGCCCCACCACGCCATGACCGAAGAATTCCAGATTTACATCCCCGCCTCCTTCATGGCGCTGTACGTGCCGCCTGGCAAGATCAAGCCCACGTTGGGCCAGCGCGATCTGGCCACGCGCTACGAGCTGTGCGAAGACCTCGCCAATCTGCTGACAGAAAAAGCCGCCAACCTGCAGTTCACCTTGGGCATCACCGAAGAGCTGGTGCTGGCGCAATGCGAAACCGGTCTGCTGGCCGAGCCTGCCGTGGTCACGCCCCCAGAGGCGCGCTGGGTGGTCTGCCGACTGGCCGAGCTGCTGCAGTGGCCCATGGACCAGCTCTTGCAAGCGCCCGCCCCGGGCCAACCAGGTTGACCACCTCGTGAGCACACCCGATTTGCAAAGGCTGCTGACGGCCCCCATCTTGCCCACTTTGCTGCGCCTAGCCGCACCCAATGTATTGGCCATGGTCATGACGGTGCTGGTGGGCATTGCCGAGACCTACTACGTGGGCCGCCTGGGCACCACGCCTTTGGCGGCCATGGCCCTGGTGTTCCCGTTTGCCATGCTCACCCAAATGATGTCTGCTGGGGCCATGGGTGGGGGCGTTTCGGCGGCCATCAGCCGGGCCTTGGGTGCTGCAGACCTGCAGCGCGCAGACAAGCTCGTGCAACACGCCTTGCTGATTGGCCTGGGCGCAGGTCTGGTCTACAGCGCCCTCTTCTTGCTGTGGGGCCCTGCCCTTTACGCACTGCTGGGCGGGCTTGGTGCGGTGCAGCAGCAGGCTGTCGAATACGGCCAAGTGCTCTTTGCGGGGGCGGTGCTGGTCTGGCTGATCAACACGCTGGCCTCCATCGTGCGGGGGACAGGCAACATGCGCGCGCCCTCTTTGGCGCTGGTGGCCACAGCGGTCTTGCAAATTGTGCTGAGCGGTGTCCTCTCGTTGGGCGCCGGACCCATTCCCGCTCTGGGCATGGTGGGGGTGTCGCTGGGGCACATCCTGGCCACCGCGGCGGGCGTGCTTTATTTCCTGTGGTACCTGATTGGCAACCAAGGACGCTTGACGCTGCACCTGCAAGGCTTTGTTCTAAAGCGCACCTTGTTGGCAGACATCCTTCGAGTCGGCGCCGTGGCCTGCTTATCGCCCGTGCAATCGGTGCTGGCCATTTTGATTTTTACCGGCCTGCTGGCGCAACTGGGCACCGAAGCGCTCGCCGGATACGGCATCGGCCAGCGGCTGGAGTTTTTGCTGATCCCGATCGCCTTTGGCATCGGCGTGGCCGCCGTGCCCATGGTGGGCATGGCCATGGGCGCGGGCCAGGTGGCGCGGGCGCGGCGGGTGGCTTGGGTCGCGGCGGGGGTGTCGGCGTTCAACTTGGGGTTGATCGGCGCGGTGGTCACGCTGGCACCCGATGTGTGGGCACGCCTGTTCTCACAAGACGAGGCGGTGCTGGCTTACGCACGGCAATACCTGGTGACGGCCGGGCCTGCATTCCCTTTCTTTGGCCTGGGCCTGACGCTTTACTTCGCATCGCAAGGGGCAGGCCAGGTCATTGGACCGGTGCTGGCGGGTACGGTGCGGCTGGTGTTGGTGGCGGGCGTGGGCTGGTGGTTGGCGCAACATCAGGGTACGGCGGAAAACTTTTATATGCTGCTGGCGTGGGCCATGCTGCTGTACGGCTTGGTCACCGCTGCGGCTGTGGCCGTTACCCCCTGGGGAGCCTCGGTGAAGCGGGCTTAGAAACTCAGGCGTCCAAAAAGGGGCTGATGCTGCGGCCTCGGGAAACTTGACCCAGACGGTCATACAGGTCGATGGTCGCGGTCGACTCGCCTTGCAGGGCTTGAAGGGCACCCTTGACAGCTTGCAATTGGCGTTGAAGCAGCTGGATGTTGCGCAAATGGTCTTGTTTGCACTGCTGCAGGTCTGCCTGCAAGTTCTGCCACAACACAGGCACGGGGTCTTGACCTGACACCCATTGGGCGATTTGGGACAGTCGCTGCAAAACGGCGATTCTTTCGTCCTGCAAACCCTCAAAGCCCGCCATGTCGCGGGCTTTCAACACCTCAAATTCCAGCCCCAGCAACTCGATCAGGCGTGCGGTGTCCACCGGCGCGCGGGCAAGCAAGGCATCCATCGTGCCGCTTTGCGGGTTCAGCGCAGACATGGCTGGGTTGGCGTTCATGCCGGAGTTATTCCTTGATCATTTTTTCAATGGCCAGGAAGTTTTCGGCGATGCGGCGCGAATCAATGGGGTATTGGCCTTGCTGGATGGCCACTTTGATGGCCTCCACCTTGGCCCGGTCGAATTCTGGCTCTTGCATGGCTTTTTGCGCCACAGCGCTCAGCTTGACTTCGTCGGTCTGCGGGGCGAGTGCCTTCGTCAGGCTTTCGTTCGCACTGTCGGCGGCGCGCTCTTGGGCCTTCGCAGACACTTGGCGACTGGACGAGTCCATTTGGGCAGCCCGGCGAAAACTAGAGATGGGATCAGTCATGATGGTTCTCTTTTCTGGTCTCTTTTTGGTGAGCAGAAACCTCGCTCGTACTCAGTATCGACAGTTGATTTTAGAACTTGAGCCCAACAGGTGATTATTTTCATGATTTTCATGAATTGGTGTTTCAAAGGCCTTGGACCTGGTTGGGGCCTTTGACCAGCCCCGTGAGCATACGCCCTGAATCGCGGTTTTTGAGCTTGATTTGCTCGCCATAGCGACCGTCTTGCTGGGCTTCCACCCGCGCCGAGATCTGAAAGCCTTGGGCTTGTCCGATCGACATCAGCACCATCTGGCCTCTTTTGACCAAAATGGTGGGTCGGATGTCTTGGCTGCGCAGCGGGGTGTCGGGGCGCACATCGCGCACCACCTCGGCATGCAGCACCTGAGAGACTTGCTCCAGGACATTGACGGGCATGCCTGATGTATCGACATCGACCAGCCGAACATGAGCCTCGGTCAAGCTCATGCCGCGCTGCAGCGGGACGGCGGCCACCAGCACTTGGCGTTTTTCCACCGGAGCGGGCTCGGCCTTGACGGGCGCGGGGGCAGCCGTGGCCGCCACACGCCCAGTCACAGACACCCGCACATACAACTGCCAGGCCGGCTGGGCGCAGCGCACGCGGATGGTGTCGGGGCTGGCAAAAGGCAGGTCCATGGCCAGGGGGCTGGTGCAGGCCTTGACCTGCAGGCGGGGGTCCAGTGGGGCGAGCACGACCGATTCGGCCTCTACCGATTGGGTTTGCACCACCCAGTTGACCACCGCTTTTTGCAGGGCCGCAGCAGGCGTGGCCGGGGCCGCCGCCAAGGCAGACCAGCTGCTCAAACAAAAGACCGCCCCGAGCCAGAGGCCGCGGATGGTGACCTGATCCAGAAGTCGGCACAGCATTTGCATAGAGGGTTTCATAGGTGTGGAAGTTTTGACAGCGTTCATGATTTCCATGTACCAAGCAAAAACGAGACCAGCCCCCGGAAACACCCACCACTGACATGAGCAACCTGTTAAACCCTTTGCCCAGCCTGCCGGCGCTGAGCCCCCCTGCCCCAACGGGCAGCGGAGGACTGCTGCCCGCTTCGGGCCGCAGCGGGGCCTTCGGGCAAGTGCTGGCGGAGGTGTCCCCCCGCAGTGGCAAGGTCCAAGCGCAGGAAGGCGACACCTTGATTGGTCTGGTCAAGGCCCATTACCGGCAAAACCAGCAGCCCATCACCGAGCATCAGGCCATGCGCCTTGCCCACCAAGTGGCCGCACGCAACCAGATTGACAACCCAAACCTGATCCTGACGGGTCAAAAAATCGATTTCTCTAGTTTGCTCATGCCGGCTCTGGCACGGAGTGAAGCCCCTGGACCTCTGGATCTGAATGCGCACAGCGCTCAATCCGTGGCCCAGCTGGCCTCCTCCTCAGCCTTGACCACCAACGCTTTGGCCAACCGCCCGATCGCTTGGGCCAGTCACCCGGCCCCCAACGGACAGCACCCGGTGCTGGACAAAACATTGGAGCGGGCCATCGCCAAGGGTTTTGTGACCGCCTCGGACGCGCCTGCCGTCAAAGACAAAATCCTGGCGCTGGCCGACCGCTACAACTTCCAGCCCGATGACTTTGCCCGCCTGAGCCTCATGGAGAGCGGCGGCATGAACCCCCAAGCCAGCAATGGCAACTGCCATGGGATCATCCAGTTTTGCGATGGTCCCAACCGGGGCGCCGCCTCGGTGGGCTTCAAGGACAACCCCCGGTCGATTTTGGGCATGGGTTTGCTGCAGCAGTTGGACCTGGTGGACCGTTATTTCTCGCAAGCCGGACTGCGCGTCAAAGGCCCCCCGGTCGGACTGGATGATTTGTACCTGACGGTGCTGACCCCGGCTGCCCGACAAGAAACACGGCCCGACGCCCCGCTGTCCATTGCCGGGCCGCAAGCGCGTTACCTGCATGTCGGACAAGACACGCGTGCGCCCATCACGCGCAACTCCATCCTGGCCGGGCTTCATACCTTGACCAACGCCCTGCTGCCCCAATCCCTTCGCGATGCGGCTGCGCCTGTGCTGGGCGCGGTGGGCAAAGGCGGTGTGGCCCGGCTGTACGACGAAGTGGCCAACACGCAGCCCACAGCCTTGCGCTGAACAGCGGCAAATCCTGGCCGCAGGGCTTTGCCGCTGACGGCAAATTGCCGCTCTCGGCGGCAAGGGCCCATGGGTCTAACGCCAAAGACAACAAATCCACTTGGCACGGCTTTTGCTGCTATCGACCACAAGCCGCTCAACTTGAGCACCCTTCGTCAAAAAATTGACGACACCTGTCCATCGAACCCACGACCCCAGGAGTCCAGATGAATTTGTTAAACCAGGCACTCGGCGTGCATGAACAAGCTTTGCAAGTCAAAAGCCGCCGCCTTGAAGTGTTGTCGCAAAACATCGCCAACGCCGATACGCCCAACTACAAAGCGCGGGACATCGACTTCAAGGCCGTGATGAAAGAGACCCAATTTCAGGACAACGCCATGCAGTCCACCCGCCAAGGTCACTTTGCGCAGGGCCAGGGGCTCGATGCCGACGGCATGCGTTACCGCACCCCGTTCAACACTGCCTTTGACGGCAACACGGTCGAGATGAGTGTCGAACAAGCCCAGTACGGTAAAGCCGCCGCCGATTACCAGGCCACGCTGAGCTTTCTGGAAAGCCGCGTGAGCAGCGTGCGCAAAGCCTTGAGAGGAGACTGATCATGGGCATGGACAACATTTTCGGCATCGCCGGCACGGCGCTCAACGCGCAGTTGACCCGCATGAACGCCACCGCCTCCAACCTGGCCAACGCTGGCACCGTGGCCACCAACGAGCAAGACGCCTTTCGCGCCAAGCGCCCGGTGTTCAAAGCCTTGGTCGATGCCCAGATGACACACAACGGAGCCCCATATGTGGGTGGCGTGAAGGTGGATCGCATGGCAGACGATGCCGCGCCACCGCGCCGCGTCTCTGACCCACGCAACCCCTTGGCCGACAAGGACGGTTACGTCTACCAAACCAACGTGAGCGAAGTCACCGAGATGGTCGAGATGATGGCCGCTGCACGCTCTTACCAAAACAACGTCGAAGTGATCAACACGGCGCGTCAACTGATGATGCGCACGTTGGACATCTCCAAGGCCTGACCTGAAAGCACCCCATGGCCACCCCCAATGTGACATCGTCTAGCCTGCTCCAAAACGTCTCGCGCTACGAAGACGTGAAAGAAGCGGCCAAGAAAACCAAAGAGGACATGGGCAAGCAGGAATTCCTGACCCTGTTCACTGCGCAACTGCAAAACCAGAACCCACTGGAGCCCGTGAAAAACGAGGCTTTTGTGGCTCAGCTGGCGCAGTTCTCGCAACTCGAAGCCCTGACCAACATGCAGGGCTCGCTGGACAAATTCGTCACCTCCATGTCGGGTGAACGCATGCTCGGCAGTGCCTCGCTCATTGGCAAAAAAGTGGCCGTGACCGACACGCCAACCCAGCTGAATTCGGGCGGCACCATCGACGGCAGCATCGACCTGCCCATGGGCGCCAGCGGCATTCAGGTCAGTGTGTTCGACAGCCAAGGCCGTCTGGTACAAGAGCTGATCGCAGGCCCGCAATTGCCAGGCACCACCCCGATTTCGTGGAACGGCAAAGACGCCGCAGAAAACCCCGTGCCCAGCGGCCTGTACCGCCTGAGCGCCAATGCCGTGGTCAATGGCAAGACTGTCCCTGTTCCGGTCAGCACCTTGTCCACCGTGCGTGCCATCTCCAGCAACCCGACCGACGGCAGCGTCAGCGTCGAAGTCGACGGCGGCAAAACCATGTTGCTGACCGACGTCAAACGCGTCGGCATCTAAACAGCCGCCCACCGCAACCCCATTCAAACAGGAGCCCTCCAGCATGTCGTTCTATACCTCGCTCACCGGACTGAACTCGGCCACGGCCCAATTGGCCGTCACCTCCAACAACATCGCCAACGTGGGCACCTCGGGCTTCAAGCGCTCGCGCGCTGACTTTGGCGACATCTTCTCCACCTCGCCCCTGCAAAAGTCGTCCAGTAACATCGGACAGGGCGTTTCGCTCAAGCAAGTGAGCCAGGAATTCAGCCAGGGCAACATTTCCACCTCGGGCAACTCGCTCGATCTGGCCATCACGGGCGACGGTTTTTTCCCCCTCAAAACGCCTGACGGCCTGCAAGACATCTACACCCGCAACGGCTCCTTCACCCTCAACGACCAAAACAACGTGGTCAACTCCACTGGGCAACGCCTGATGGCCGCCTCGGTCGACTCGTCCGGCAAGGCCGACTTGACCGACCTGAACGCCTTGACCATTCCTCCAAAGACTTCTGGAGAAGCGGTCGAAACCACCCAAATTCAGTTGGGCCTGAACCTGCCGGCCGACTCGGCCGTGATCACGGCCGACTTTGACCGCACCAACCCCAGCACCTACAACAAGAGTACCGCGCTGACCGTGTACGACAGCGGTGGCAACGGCTACCTGGCCACGGTGTACTACGCCAAAACCCAAAACGCGAGCCAAGACCAAACGCCCCCCAGCTCGAAGTGGCAAACCTACTTTTTTGTGGGCGACACCCAAGTCAAACCGGCTTTGCAGCAAGCGACCGACAAAGTCGGTGGCACGCTGTTTGTTAACAAGTACGGCGATGTACTGCCCAAGAGCGACTCCCGTGTGGTCCCAAGCTCCGGCACCACCGAGATGTTTTCGCTGGACCAATTGACCGACATCCGACGGTCCTCCCCAGCCACGGCCTTGGGCAGTGCACTGGCAGCGGCGAACTTCGTCAATGGTGCCTTGGTCAACGCCACAACCGGCACCTTGAGTTTCAAGATCAAAACCGATGCCCCCGCAGCCGATCAAACTGCCGCCGCGACCGATCAAACCATCACCTATACCCTGAAAGCCGGCGACCAAGACCCCGAAGTGTTGGCACGCAACATTGAAATTGCCATCAACAACGTGCTGGGTTCATTGCCCGAGACACCGGCAACGCTGGGTTCAGCCGCAGGCGTGACTCCCGTCGTCGCACCCACGCCCGCCATCCAAAATGCCCGTTTCGGCATCACCGTCGCTTTTGACCCTGACACCACCAAGTTTTCCATTGCCTCGGGCACCACAGGCGATGGCTCCAGCATTGTGGTCAGTGGCGCTGACGCCAAAGCCATCGCTTTGATGGGCCTGACCGACTCGCCCAACTTGACCGTGACCTCATCGGCCACAGAGGCTGTGCGCGGCAAAGTCAGTGAACCCGCAGTTTTGCGCGGTGAAAGCATGACCATTAACACCACCAAGAGTATTAGCACCACATCGTCCAACAAAGACTTTTTTGTGTCGGTGGATGGCTATGCCTTCAAGACGGAACTGCCCTTCCCCACCACTTACACCAACATAGACAGTTTTGCCAAGGCGCTGCAAGACAGCATCAACGGCAAAACCGACCCGGCCACAGGCCGCATAGTCTCCGGCGTCACGGTCAACTTCGACCCCAAGGCCAAACAATTCGTGTTCACAACGGGCACCTCTGGTGAAAACTCTGCCATCCAGGTCACCGGCTCCGCCGACTGGGGATTGGCCAACACCGAAATGACATTTGGCGCCACCAGTGAGTGGAAGAAATTGACCCAATTCACTGAAAACGGCGCACTGCAATTTGTGAAAAATGGCGTTCAAACCGAAGACGCTTCAGGGCTGTCTGAACAAACCGAATGGTGGCCTGTTTACTTGGACCGCGGAGAGCTCAGCTTTGACCTGACCGGTAAACCCATCTCGCCACTGACGGGCATGCCCTTCGAAACCGCGTTCTTGGCGGGCGGCAAGGGTGCCTTGACCATGTCCATCGACTTCACCAAGTCCACCCAATACTCCAGCGCCTTCGCGGTACTCTCACAATCGCAAGACGGCGCCCCTGAAGGCGAGTTGATGGGTTTGAACATCGGCGTAGATGGTCTTGTCAACGCGACTTACTCCAACGGCTCCCAAGTGTCCTTGGGCAAGATCGTGCTGGCCAACTTCTCAAGCCCGTCCGGTCTTCGCCAAGTGGGTGATGCCAGCTACTTGTCCTCGGCCATCTCGGGTGTCGCCAAAGTCGGTGAAGCGGGCTCGGCTGGCTTCGGTTCGATCCGTGCGGGTGCCACCGAGCGTGCCAACGTGGACTTGACGCAAGAGCTGGTGGACCTGATCACCGCGCAGCGGAACTTCCAGGCCAACGCCAAGGCGATTGAGACCAGCTCCACCATGACCAGCGCGATCATCAACATCCGTTCTTGATGCGCTGAATCACCCCCGACTGAACCCCAGAGAGCCCCAGCATGGACCGCCTTGTCTTTACCTCGAACGCCACCATCAGAGAGCAGAGCACGGCACGCCAGGTGCTGGTCAACGACCTGTCCAACGTGTCCACCTTGGGCTTCAAAAGCAGCTACGACGTGGCGCTGCAATCGATCAAGGTCTCGGGCGCCGGTTTCGACACCCGCTTCCAGGCCCAAACCGTTTCACGCGACGTGATCCGCATGGACCCCGGTTCGGTCATGGCCACAGGCCGCCCGATGGATGTGGCCATGTCGGGCACCACGGTGCTGACGGTGCAGGCCCCCAACGGCGACCTGGCGTTCACGCGCCGGGGTGATCTGAAAGTGAACATTCAGGGCCAGCTGGAAAACGGCTCTGGCCATCTGGTGCTGGGCGAAGGCGGCCCCATCGCCATCCCACCGGGCCTGATGGTCTCCATCAACCCGGACGGCAGCATCTTCGCCCGGGACCCGGCCGTGGTCGGCCCGGCCGCCGACGTGTTGATCGATCGCTTGCGTTTGCGCGATGTCACAGGCGTCAGTTTGGGCCGACGCGCTGACGGCTTGTACAAGGTGTCGGAAAAACCCGATGGCACAGACCTTGCTTTAAATGATCAACTGCCCCAAGTGATTCCCCAGGCCCTGGAGGGCAGCAACGTCAGCGCCATTGAGGCCATGACTCGACTGATCGATCACTCGCGCAGTTTTGAAACCCAGATTCGCATCATCAAGGAAATGAAAGGACTCGACGAGTCCGGCTCTTCCATGATGAAAGCCGCTTAACACCTGACAGGAGAGCCCCATGGATGCCTCAATGTGGATTGCCAAGACCGGCCTGGATGCGCAGCAAACGCGCATGTCGGTCATCTCGAACAACCTGGCCAACGTCAACACGACGGGCTTTAAGCGCGACCGCGCCAGCTTCGAGGACATGCTCTACCAAAACCTGCGCCAGCCCGGAGGCCAAGTGGGCGCCGACGCGCAAGCCCCAACGGGCTTGATGCTGGGCACAGGCGTGCGCGTCGTGGCCACCGAAAAAACCCACACCCAAGGCAGTTTGGTGACCACCAAGAACGCGCTGGACTTGGCGGTGCAAGGCGATGGATTTTTCCAGATCGCGCAATCCGATGGCACGATTGCTTTTTCCCGCGACGGCAGCTTCAAGCTCTCGCCCACCGGTCAGCTGGTCACCGCCAACGGCGCGCTTTTGCAACCGGCCATCACCATCCCCCCCAACGTGGCCAGCATCTCGATCGGCCAGGACGGCACGGTGTCGGTGGAGACCGCGGCAGGCGGCGGTGCCCAGGTGCTGGGTCAGATTCAAATTGCCCGCTTTTCCAACTCTGCAGGACTGCAAGCCATTGGCCAGAACCTGCTCAAGGAAACGACCGCCAGTGGTGCGGCAGTGGTCTCACAGCCCGGCCAGGCCGGCGCAGGAAAGTTGATGCAAGGGGCGCTGGAGGCGTCCAACGTGAACGTGGTGGAGGAAATGGTCAACATGATCGAAACCCAACGCGCCTACGAAATCAACTCCAAAGCCATCTCGGCCGTGGACGGCATGCTGCGCTTCCTGAACAACAACATGTAAGCCCGCCATGACCGCCCGCATCAATTTCATCACACGCGTTTCAGCCCTTGGCTTGCTGGCCTTGGGCCTCGGCGGTTGCGCCACAGCCCCCGAGCCTTTGGCCCACTCTCCCCAATTTGCCCCTGTCATCCCGGTGGCGATAGACAAGCCCCGCATGGCCACAGGTGCCATCTACAACGGTCGGCACAGCGACAACTTTTTTGGCCGCAGCCGCAACTACCGCGTCGGCGACCTGATCACGGTCATGCTGGACGAGTCCACGCGGGCCATACGAAAACAAACGGGCTCTGTCAAGCGCGAGGCCTCCAACGATGTCATCCCCAGTGGTTTGGTCAACAAAGCGCTGCGCATCCCATCCAAGATTTTTGGCAGCAAGGGCGACGGTGCCCTTGAAGGCCTGAACCTCAACAGCGCCAACATCGCCAGCAGCGGCGAGGGCTCTGCAGACCAAAACGCGAGCCTGACCGGCGCGGTGTCGGTCACCGTGGTCGAGGTGCTGGCCAACGGCAACCTGATGGTGCGCGGCGAAAAACAACTGGCCCTGACCGAAGGTGCCGAAGTCATCCAAGTCAGCGGCATCATCCGCCCCGACGATGTGTCGCCCAACAACATGGTGCAGTCACGCCGCCTGGCCAATGCCCAGATTTCTTACCGTGGAACGGGGGACATGGCGGCGGTGGCCAAGACGGGTTGGGGCACCAAGGCCTTGCTCCAAATTTGGCCTTTCTGAGCCATTGACACCCGAAGAGACCCCTTATGAAAACCGCCCTCATTTCCCTCATCTTGCTGCTGGCCACTTCGGGCAACGCCTGGGCTGACCGGATCAAGGACTTGGCCAGCGTGGCCGCGAGCCGCACCAACCAACTCATTGGCTACGGCCTGGTGGTGGGCTTGCAAGGAACGGGTGACGGGGCCGATGTGTCCTTCACCGCGCAAAGCATGAAGTCGATGCTCAGCCGCATGGGCGTGAGCCTGGACGGCCCGCTGTCGGATTTCGAGCAAGGCACCAGCGCCGGCAAGATCGACATCAAAAACGTGGCCGCCGTGATGGTGACCGCCGAGCTGCCCCCGTTTGCCAAACCGGGTCAAAAAATCGACATCAACGTCTCGGCCATCGGCAAGGCCACCAACCTGCGCGGCGGCAACTTGCTGCTGACCAGCCTGCGCGGTGTGGACGGCGAGGTGTACGGCATCGCCCAGGGTGCGCTCACGGCCACGGGCATCGATGCCAACGCGGCCGGCTCCAAAGTCAATATCGGTGTCCCCACCTCGGCCCGCGTGCCCAACGGTGCCACGGTCGAGCGCATGGTCGAAACCCCATTTGAGAGCTCGGACCATGTGGTCATGAACGTGCGCGAGTCGGACTTCACCACCACCACGGCCATCGTGAACGCCGTCAACAAAAGTTTTGGCGAAGGCACCGCCCGCGCCATCGATGGCATGTCGCTGGCCATCCGGGCGCCTGCCGACATGTCGCAACGCGTGGCCTTCATGAGCTTGGTGGAAAACCTCGACGTGGTGCCCGGCGAGCCGCCCGCACGCGTGGTCATCAACTCGCGCACCGGCACCGTGGTCATCAGCCGCAACGTGCGCGTCACAGCCGCCGCCGTGGCGCACGGCACCATCTCGGTGGCCATTGCCGCGACCAACGAAGTCTCGCAACCCAACCCCCTGACCCAGGGCCAGACGGCCCCGGTGCAAAACGCCGAAATCGCTGTGACCGAGCCCAAGAACCCGATGTTCCTGTTCCAACCCGGCGTGGACTTGCGCCAAGTGGTGGACGCGGTCAACCAAGTCGGGGCCACGCCTTCGGCCCTGATCGCCATTCTTGAAGCCCTCAAAAGCACCGGCAGCTTGCGCGCCGAACTCATCATCATCTGAGCGGCCTGAAACCGACAGCGACCAGCGCACCCCTTACGCCATGAACGACATCAGCTCTTCCGGTTCTTATCTGGACTTCAACGCCCTGTCGCAGTTGAAGGGCGATGCCGCACGCGACCCCAGCAAAGCGGTACGCAAAACCGCCGAGCAGTTCGAGGCCTATTTCATCCAGCAGATGATGAAGAGCATGCGTGACTCGATCGAAAAAAGCGACCTGGTCGAGGGCGGCAACATGGAGATGTACCAAGACCTGATGGACAAGGAAGTGTCGCTGAGCATGGCCAAGCGCGGCGGCATGGGTCTGGCCGACATGTTGGAACGCCAAATGAACCAGGCCCAGGCCATGAGCACGCAAGACGCGCTGCGCCAGCGCCAGCCGATCAGCCTGAGCGCACCCGCCCTGCCCCTGAATCCGGCCCGCGAGCCCCTGGCCATCAAGCCTGCGGCCGCTGAGGCCTACCGCCTAGAGCGCACCAGCGGCTTCAAGCTGGGAGATAAACCATGAGTGACTTGCTCAGCATCGGCAGCTCGGGCGTCGGCGCTTACCAGCGCGCTCTGGCGACAGTGTCGAACAACATTGCCAACGTCAACACCGACGGCTATACCCGCCAAGACGTTTCGCTGGCGTCAAACCAGCCGCGCCTATTGGGCGGCAGCTACTTGGGCACCGGAGCCCGTTTTGATTCGGTGCAGCGCCAGTACGACGCTTTTGTCGAATCCAACCTGCGCAACAGCAACAGCGACCTGCAAAGCCAAAAACCACTGCTGTCTTACGTCAACCGCCTGATCGATGTGATGGGCGATGAAAGCATTGGCCTGACCACGGCCATGAACCGGTTTTTCGAGTCCTCCAGGGATTTGGCCAGCGACCCGGCTTCCGTCGTCTCGCGCAGCATTTTTGTGCGCGATGCAGACGGTTTGGCGGCGCGCTTTCGGCAATTGGCCGGCCAATTCGAACTGTTGGGCAATGAAACACGACAAGCGATCGAAACCGATGTGGGCCAAATCAACGCCTTGTCTGGCCAATTGGCCTTGATGAACAAACAACTGACCAAGCACAGCACCACAGCCAGCCAACCTTCCGAGCTGCTCGATCAACGCGACCTGTTGCTGCGCGAGTTGTCCAGTTTGGTCGCCGTCAAAACCAAGTTTGAGGTCAATGGCGCCGTCGTGGTCAGTGTGGGTGACACCTTGGACCAAGGCATCTTGGTCAAGAGCAACATTTCTCGCGCCATCACCGTTAACAGCTCCCAAATCAATCCAGGTACGCTCGAGTTCGTGCTCGACGCCTATGGTTCTCCCGAGCCCATGCCCGGCTTTTCCAGCGGCAAAATTGGTGGGGTCATCAGCTTTCGCGACCAAGTGCTCAGCCCAGCGGCTGACGCGCTGGACACCTTGTCCAGCGCGCTGGTCAAGGAAGTCAACTGGGTCCACAAAGACGGGGTGGATGCAGAAGGCTTGCTCGGCGGTGACTTGTTTGGATTTTCCGCTGAAAAAACGGGCCAAGCGGCTGGGATGCAGTTGCTGATCCAGGATGCCAACCGGGTGGCGGCCGCCGGACAATTTCGGGTCATCGACAACCCACTCAACAGCGGTACAGCGCAAGCCCGCATCCAATACATCACCCCTGAATTCAAGGGACCGACCCAACTGCGCGGTGATTTGGCGTTGGCCAAAGTGCCACAAATCATCACCAGCAGCATCAACATCGACGCCAACCAAGGCTTTGCCAGCTTAGGCTTGGTGCCGATTGGCACGCAAGATCTGTCGCTGGACTTGCTCAGCCCCAAAACGGGTCAAACCCTGCAAGTCTTGACCCGCGATGGCCGACACTTGCTGGGCAGCACGCTCACCGAAAACCAACAAGCCTTGTTGGTCAACCCTGGCAACGGCATGGAGGCAGGTGCCACCTACAGCGCCCAAGCCTTGAACAAAACGCCTCCGGCCACTTATTTGGGCATGGACATCTTCTTGGGGGCCCAAGCCCCTGTCAGCCAGGTTCAGCAATTCAACAGCAAAACAGGCGAAGCTCAAGCCCCTTTGGCCGTTGCGGCACAGCTGGTGGGCAACACTTTTGTGGGCTCCAGTGGCGCCATCGCGGCCAACACCTACCAGCTCAACGGCCAAAATCTGCCTGCACTGTCGGGACCCTTGACTTTGGGTTCGGTTGTCAACTGGATCAACACTGCCACCGCCAGCCAACCCGCCAGTGCTCGGATCACGGCCTCTGATGTGGACGGCAAATTGGTCCTCAGCCGGCCCAGCAGCAACACCACCGACGACATCCGCCTGGGAATGGGCAGCACCGGCACACCTGCAGACCTGCATCGCTTGGGTTTCGACACCACTTTGCACATCAAGGGCAGCGCCACCGATGACCTGCTGGTGTTTGTCACCGACACAGCCATTCCTTCCAACGCCACGTCCAGCAACGTCGATGTCCGTGCCCAGTTTGCCCACATCGACGGCGACATGAAGCAATCACTTCGGACCTCAACGCTCAAACTCTCCTTCACCAGCGACACCGTGTACACCATTGTTGACTCCAGGACCACGCCTGGAACCGTCCTGGCTGAGCGCTCGCTGATCCCTGATCCGCTGTCCGCCACGCCCAGTCTGACTTACCGCGGACTCAAGCTGGAGTTTTCGACCTCGCCCAAAGCAGGCGATGAATTCACCATCGATGGCAACCGAGACGGCATTGGCAACAACGAAACCATGTTGCGTCTGGTGGCCCTGGAAGATCAACGCATCATGCCCGGTGGCTTGACCGTGACCGAAGCCTATATTGAACGCGTCAACCAAGTGGGCAATGTGGCACGCCAAGCCGCCATTTCCGAGCAAGCGCTCGAAGTGGTTTACAAGCAGGCTCAAGAAGCCCGAGACAACATCAGTGGCGTCAGTTTGGACGAAGAGGCTTCTGCCTTGGTTCGTTTTCAACAGGCCTACCAAGCCAATGCCAAGGTCATGCAAACCGCCATGGCTTTGTTCGACACCATCTTGCAAGTGCGCTGAGCGGAGCCCTCATGAAAATCTCCACCTCATTCCTGTTTGACCGCGCCACCGAGCGCATGAGCACCATCCAGAACAAGCTGGCCACCACGCAAGCGCAAATGGCTGTGGGCAAACAGATCCTGACCCCCAGCGCAGCACCCGACCAAGCCGCCGCCATCCAGCGACTCAAAGGCGAAGTGCAGCGCCAGGAAAGCCATATGCGTACGCTGGACGTGGCCATGCGCCGCTACACAGCTGAAGAAACCGCACTGTCGTCCTCCAATGACATCTTGATCCGCATGAAAGAGCTGGGCATCCAGGCAGCCAACGACACCCTGGCACCCGATGACCGCAAAGCCATCGGCGTGGAATTGAAGGCCCTGCGCGACCAGCTGCTGAGCCTGGGCAACACACGCGACAACAGCGGCAACTACTTGTTTTCGGGCACACGGGTCAACACGCCTGCCTTTGCCGAAGACGCCAATGGCAATGTCGTCTACGAGGGAGACCAAACGCAGACTCGTATTCCTGCCGGTGTGGAACGCACCGTGCAGTTCACCCGGGCAGGCACCGATGTGTTCCGCCGCGTGGTGCGCGACGACGGTCAGGCGGTGGGCTTTTTCAATGCCCTGGACCAGATGATTGAAGGGGTCAACGGCAGCCGCACGGCCAAGGTCCAGCAGGGCATTGCCGACATCACCCAAATGCACAACAGCATGACGCTGTCGCAAGCGCAAAACGGCTCAGACCAGACCGTGGTTCAGTCACAGCTCGATGTGCTGGAAGAAACCACCTTGCGCATCAAATCCACCTTGTCGGAGATCGAGGACCTGGACTACGCCGAGGCCGTGACCAAGATGAACAAGGAAATGATGGCCATGGAAGCGGCCATGGGCAGCTTTGGAAAAATCTCAGGCTTGTCACTTTTTGATTACATCCGGGGCTGATCGGGCGCTGCGGCTCAAGTATTGAAGCGCCGCGTCGAATCACCCTTATCCACATTTTCGACAGCGAACTCCACCCATGGCAACCAGCAGCATTGTCAACACCCTCGGCGCCGGCTCCGGCATCGATGTGAAAAGCTTGGCCCAAAGCCTGGTGGACGCCGAAAAAACGCCCAAAAAAGAACGCATCGACGACAAAATCGCCAAAACAGAGGCCAAGATCACGGGCTACAGCGCCGTCAAATACGCCTTGTCGACGCTCAAAACCGCTTTTGGCAAGCTCAACGACGCCAGCGACTTCAGCTCGATCAAGCCCAGCAACACCCAACCCAGCACCTTTGGCGTAACCGCCAGCACCACGGCAGAAGCGGGCAGCTACAGCATTGAAGTGTTGACAACGGCCCTGGCCCAACGCACGGCCAGCAGCAACTTTGCCGATCGCGCCACGGCACTCAATGGGGGCACCGCCTTCCAACTGAACCTGTCCATTGGCGGCGTGAGTACAGGCGCGATCGACGTCACCACCGCCACCCCGGCGGGCATGGTCAGCGCGATCAACGGCGCCAAGCTGGGCGTGACGGCCCAGCTCATCAACACCGGCAGTGCCTACAACGTGGTGGTCACCGGAGAAACGGGTGCAACGCAAAACTTCAGCCTGACCAGCGATGACGGCACAGGTCAGGCCATCGACGCTGTCGCTTTCGACACCCCACTGCAAACCGCCACCGATGCCAGTTTCAAGATCAACGGCCTCACAGTCACTCGCAGCAGCAACACCGTCAACGATGTGATCGACGGCGTGACTCTGGACCTGTACAGCACCACCACAGGCGCGGCCCGCATGGACCTGAACCGCGACACCGCCGGCATCAAAGACAACATCAAAGGCTTGGTAACGGCTTACAACGATTTTGAAGAAACTCTGAAAATCCTGGGCGACAGGGCCAGCGAAGTGGAAGAATTTGGCGGCGTTTTGGCCGGCGACAGCCTGCTGCAAAGCGTGCGCAACCAGGTGCGTGACATGATCACCTCCAACTCGACTACACCCGGCACCACCATCGTGGCCGCGCGGAATGTTGGCTTGAGCATCGACCGCTACGGCAAACTCACCCTAGACGAAGACAAGCTCGACACCGCGTTGCAAGACAACTTCACCGAGGTGTCCACCATGTTCAGCGCGGGCACCAACAACCAAAGCATCTACAGCCCTGCCCCGGCAGGTCTGGCAGGCGACGCCATCAACAGCATCGAAAAAATGCTGCTCTCCACAGGCCTGATCGATACCCAGAGCAAAAGTGCCACCAGCCAAATTGCCAAATACAAAGAAGAACTGACCGCCCTTGACGAGCGCATGGAAAAGCTCATGACCCGCTACATGAGCCAATTCAGCGTCATGGAAAGCATCGTGGGCAACAGCAACAGCATGCGCGAAAGCCTCAAAGGCACCTTCGAAGGCATGATGAAGTCCTACGGCAACTGACGAAGTCGACACAAGTGAAGCGACGCCACGCAAGCCTCTTCTGAACAATAAAATATCTCCGGATATACAATAATAACTTATTGAATATCCATACGAGATACAAATGTTCGACATCAACGACGCAATCATCCTGAGCTGTGCGACCCAAGGCGGGACCATGGCCAGCGCTGCAACCGCGCAAACGGGCTTGACACGGGTGGCCGTTTCGCGGCGCATCAAAAAATTGGCCGATACGGGCTATCTGCAACGGCACGGCACGGGCACCCGGCAAACCTACAGCCTGGGCAACAAGCGTTTCTGGCTGAACGTGGATGCCATTGACGACATCGTTCGACGGGGCGGCGAAATGGTGGTGTGGGAACAGCACTTATCGGCTCTGTTGGCAGACCTGCAGCCTAACGTCAAGAACCTGGCCTACACCGCGTTCACCGAAATGCTGAACAACGCCCTCGACCATTCCAACGGGCAGCAAGTGGTGATGGGCATGCATGTGCAAAGCGGGCAACTGCACATGTTGGTGGCAGATGACGGCGAGGGGATCTTCCGCAAAATTGCCAAAGCCGCCGACTTGTTTGACCCGCGCTTGGCCATTTTGGAGTTGGCCAAAGGCAAGTACACCACCGCGCCCTTGGGCCACTCAGGCATGGGTATTTTTGTGTCGTCGCGCATGATGGATGGCTTTGCCATTGAGTCGTTCGGCTTGCGGTTTGATCCGAATGAGGCCAACACCCCCCTGCCCCGTTTTGACTGGGTCGATGCCAGCGCGCAGCTCAAACCCGCCCAAGCGCAAACGGTTGTGCGGATGGCCATTGCGCTGGAGAGCACCCGTACGGGCAATGATGTGTACTTTAAATATTTCGAATCGAGCAACGTGGGCGATACCGAACCCGGCGAGGCTTTCCACACCACAGAAATTCCGGTTCGCTTGGCGCAACTGAGCAGCGAACTGGTGTCACGTTCGCAAGCCAAATGGGTGATGAACCGCGCCACCCAATTCAAAACCGTGATCCTCGATTTCGAGGGCGTGGTCCATGTGGGACAGGCCTTTGTGGACGAAGTCTTTCGCGTCTTTGCCACGGCCCACCCGCACATCCGCCTCAAAACCATGGCCATGAGCCCCGAAGTGGCCAAGCTGGTCAGATTGTTTGGTGGCCATCAGGCATGACCCACAGGCCATGAGCGGAGTCAGTCGCTTTGCGAAAAGGCGACAGACGGACCATCTTGGTCAAGCCTGCAAGGCAACTGCAAGTACACATAGGCTTCGCGCTCAGAAGTCATACGCATCCTTGGACAAGCGTGGTTTGCCTGCGCGGAGCGGGCGTTTGGCCATCTCCAATGCTTTGCCATGCAAATCTGCATCCGGATCGGCCACCGCTTCGAGCGTTCGGTCCAGTCCCAGGGCCCACAACACGCTGAAACCCACCCCCATGGCCGTACCCGGCTTGCCAAGCTCCAAGGCCGTCAAAGTGTTGCGGTTGATGCCGGCTTTGAGGGCCAACTCGGCCACAGACCAACCACGCCTCAGGCGAGCCAGCCGAATACGCTGCCCCATGATGCGAACCTGCTCAAGGACAATGGGTGAAACAGGAAATTTGCTCATAAAAATAGGCGTTAAAATTTTCAATGCCTTAAATAATAGGCATTATCGGGATTTAACGCAAGTTATAGATTCTCCATGACGTGTCGCTCCGCGAAAAGACCCACGTCGGACCATAAAGGCCCGACCTTGTATGATTTTTCCCAATGCCTTTGAACGTGTTTTTCTTTTAAAACACGTTCAAGTCATGGCCGAGGGGCACCTCGGTCAGAGACCGATTCCACGGTACTTCCTCACCCAGCTTGCGCTGGACGATCCAGAGTGGCATCGTGAAGCATTACCAATCGATACCCAATAGGAGGCTGTCATGGCTGCTGCTGTTCGACCTGTAGCGATCAAGATAGACGAGAACACCAAAGCCCGCATCAGGCGCTTGGCGGATGCGTGCCAGCGTACACCTCACTGGCTGATGCGTGAAGCGATCACGCAGTACGCCGACCGTGAGGAAAAGCGCGAAGCCTTTCGCCAAGACGCCCTTCAGGCGTGGGAGGCCTTCCGCGCCAATGGTCAGCACGTGACGGCCGATCAAGCGGATGCTTGGCTGGCCCAGCTGGAGCAGGGCAACGACGTTGATCCACCCGCATGCCGCAGCTGATCTGGTCGCCCCAGGCCCTGCTCGATGTGCAGCGCCTCTATCGATTTCTGGCC
>CAMDFT010000041.1 GCA_945897795.1 Limnohabitans sp. Rim8
AGCCGGTCATCGGCCGACAGACGCTGCGCCCATTGGCCGTTCAGCCGGGCCATGGCGAAAATGCTTTTATTCAGGGTATGGGCGCTGTCCGACCGCAAGCTGCCCTCTGTTTCACGGATCTGCACTTGGCCGGGACTGGTGTAATCCGAATACACCACAAAAGGCGTGAGGGTCAGAGTGCGGCCTTGCTCGCCTCTCCACTGCAAACGAGCATTGCCATGCAGGGCTTTGCGGTGTCCCACCGATTCGTTGAAGCGGATGCGGTCAACGCCCGGATCGGAGGTGATGACCGATGTGCTTTCGTCGGGCCGGTACTGGTCCATCAAAGACAAGGTCACGGTGCCGCTCAGGGGCTGCGTCTTGAGGTTATGCACCCAGCTGAGCATGGTCGAGCCCTCGCCGTGCTCTTGGCTGCGGGTGATTTTGAGGTCGTCGGGGTTGGCTTTTTGGCCCTCGCGCAGCACGATGTTGATGGTGCCCGCAATGGCTCTGGCCCCGGTTTCGGCCGTGGGGGCGCGCATGATTTCAATCTTTTCGACTTGCTCGGGGGTGAGTGAGTCGATGGAAAAGCCCGGCGGCACACGTTCGCCGTCGAGCAAAATTTGGGTGTAACCACCACCCAAGCCGCGCATGCGAATCGCACCGCCCCGGCCCGGAGCACCTTGCACCGTCACGCCCGGCAAGCGCTTGAGCACTTCGCCCAGGGTCGAATCGCCTTGCTTTTCGATCTCTTCACGGCCAATGACGATTTTTGAAGCCGAAGACTCGCGGCGCACCTCGATGTCGTTGTTGCGGTTGCTGCGGATTTCCACTTGGCCCAGATCGGTTGCCGCAGGCGAAGGCGCAGTGGCCGAAGCTGCACTGGACGGCGCGCTGGCAGAGCTTTGAGCCCAGCCCGAAGCGGGCAGCAAATACAAGGCAACCCCAGCCAACAGCAGGCTGTGGGTCAGGGGATGGAGGGTGTGTGGGTGAAGTGTACGCATCAGCACATTTTGACAGCCCCCGGCTGATGGTGTGTAAAGCGCGCGTAAAAGCCGGGGTCAGCCCCAGGACCCGTCCTGGGTCACTCGGACTGGCTCGTCCCCCGAAGAATCACTCGTCTGCTTTGAACAAAGCCGCCACCTTGCGCTTGGGCTTGATGTTGGCCGAAATCGACGAGCGTGGCGCTTTGGGCACCGCATCCCAGCTGGGCGAAACGTCTGCAGGGGGTGCCTCGTAGGGCTTGCTGAAGAAGGGGTCGCGGTTGATGGGTGCGGGGCGGAATCCCCCCCTGCGTTCACGGGGCGCTTCCAGGGCGTCACGCGGGTCCGCGTCGTCCCGGCGGCGGCTTTCAGAAGTGCGGCCACGCGGACGGTCTTCGGCGCGAGCGCCCCACTTCTCTGGCGCGGGGCCAGCGGGGGCGGTGTCCAACTGCAGGGTTTCGATTTCCAGCTTTTTCTTGATCAGCTTTTCAATGTCGCCCACCAAACGCGTGTCCGACGGGCTGACCAAGGTCACAGCCAGTCCTGAAGCACCCGCACGGCCCGTGCGGCCAATGCGGTGCACATAGTCTTCGGCGTTGTAGGGCACATCGAAGTTGAACACGGCCGGCACGTCTTTGATGTCCAGGCCGCGTGCGGCCACGTCGGTACAGACCAGCAAATCGACTTCACCTTTTTTGAAAGCTTCCAAAGCTTTCAGGCGCTCGTCCTGGCTCTTGTCGCCGTGCAGCGCAGCGGTTTTGAGGCCTTCGCGCTCCAGTGAGCGGGCCAAACGGCCGCAGCCGAGTTTGCTGTTCACAAAGATGAACGCCTGCTTGATGCCCCGGTCGTCCAGCACTTTGCGGATCACACGGCGCTTGTCATCGTCTTGCGCGGCATAAAAACGTTGCTCCACCGTCGAAGCCGTCTCGTTGGGACGGGCCACTTCGATGGTGATGGGGTTTTGCAGGTAGCTGCCTGCCAGGCGCTTGATTTCGGGTGAAAAAGTGGCCGAGAACAACAAGGTGGTGCGCTGCTTGGGCAGGTAGCTCAGGATGCGCTGCAGATCGGGCAAAAAGCCAATGTCCAGCATGCGATCGGCTTCGTCCAGCACCACGTATTCGACTTGGTTGAGCACCGCGTTTTTGGCTTCAATGTGGTCGAGCAACCGACCGGGTGTGGCCACCAGCACCTCAACGCCTTTTTTCAGCTCCAGCGTCTGGGGCTTCATGTCCATGCCACCAAATACCACCGTGCTGCGCAGCTGGGTGTACTTGGCGTACATCTTGATCTGCTGGGCGACCTGATCGGCCAGTTCGCGCGTGGGCAATAAAACCAATGCGCGCACGGGGTGGCGGGCCGGTGAGGTCGAGGGGTTTTCGTGCTTGAGGAGGCGTTGCAGCAAAGGCAGCGAAAACGCCGCCGTTTTGCCGGTGCCCGTTTGGGCTGCGCCCATCACGTCCTGGCCCGTCAAAACCACCGGAATGGCTTGGGCCTGGATAGGGGTCATGGATTCGTAGCCCATTTCGGCTACGGCTCGTGCCAGCGTGGGCGCCAGCGATAAATTGGAAAAAGAGTCGGTCATTAACCCGCTATTGTCGCATTTTGAACTGCCATTGCCAAAAATGGCAACCAAGACCCGGATCCAGAGCCCAAACGGGGGAGCAAAATGCCCACCGGGTAAGGGCCATCAGGCCAGGCGACGGCTCAGCGATGGGAAAGCCGTCTTTTTGTGGGGCACTTTGGCCGGGACTGCATGCACGGCAACATTGGCGACGCTGAGCATGTCCGAGACCAAGGCATCTGCGCGGTCGTGCGCGCCATGACGATTGGACTCAAAGGCCAAACGGGTGGTTTGGGCCATCTGGGCCACAAAGTTTTGCGGGTAATCCCGAACCTGAAAACCCCGCAGGGTCATCACCTTCATGAAGGCATTGGCTGCCTCCTCTACGGCATGTTGGTATTCCTGGCTGGCTTCTGGAGACATAGAGACCTCGGTCATGGATGGGTTTGTTGAACCCTTACATAACGCAGCCAAAGGCCATTAGGCATACACAACCGGCATCAAATTGTGCATTGAGTGCCCGAAAGATGCCTCAAAACACCCTTTGCCGCCTGCTGACCACTGGCCAGGCAGGCCGTCAGCAGGTAGCCGCCGGTGGGCGCTTCCCAGTCGAGCATCTCACCCGCACAAAACACGCCCGGGCGGGCCGACAGCATCAAATCAGGCCCCATGGCCTGCAAAGCCACCCCTCCGGCGGTGCTGATCGCCTCGGCCACGGGCCGGGCACGCTTCAAGGGCACCGTCAAGGCTTTGATGCTCGCGGCCAAGGCTTCGGGCCGGGCCAAGGTCTCGGGGGTACACAGCTCGAACAGCAAACCCATCTTCGCGCCGTCCAGGCCCAGTCGGCTTTTGAGATGGCTGCTGAGGCTTCGGCTACCGCGCGGCCAGGCCACGTCCTTGAGAACCTGCTCGGGTGTTTTGTCGGGCAACAAGTCCAGCAGCAAACAGGCCTGCCCGCGCTCGGCCAAGTCGTCACGCAGCAAGGCCGATGCGGCGTACACCAGACTGCCTTCCAGCCCGGTGTCGGTGATCACAAACTCACCCTTGCGTTCAAAACGAGGGAGCTGCGCCGCAGCCTTTGGCGCTGGCACGGTCAACACCACCGACTTGAGCGGGTGCCCGGCATATCTGCCCCTGAAATGGGCCGTCCAGCCCTCGCCCTCGCGCCCCAGCACATCAAAGCCGCAATTGGCGGGCTTCAAAGGGGCGACTTCGACGCCATGGTCCTGCAAATGGGCCAGCCAAGCGCCATCCGAGCCCAATTGCGGCCAACTGGCCCCGCCCAGCGCCAGCACCGTGGCACCCGCACTCACCTGCAGCGGCAAGGCATCGTCCCGACGGCCAAACACCAAGCGGTCGCCTTGCCAGCCCAGCCAACGGTGGCGCATGTGAAACTGCACCGGCACACCGCTAGAAGGGTGGCGCAAACGCTGCAGCCAAGCACGAAGCAAAGGCGCAGCTTTCATTTCGGCCGGAAAAACACGGCTCGAAGTGCCTACAAAAGTACCCACACCCAAGCTCTGCGCCCAGTCGCGCACGCCCTGGGCGTCCAGCTGGGAGAGCCACTGGCTGACCTCGGTTTGGCGATCGCCAAAACGGGTGTTGAACAAAGCCGAGGGCTCGGCATGGGTGAGGTTCAAGCCGCCCTTGCCTGCCAGCAAAAACTTGCGCCCCACCGAGGGCATGGCGTCAAACAGGTGCACAGACACACCCGCTTGCGACAGCATTTCAGCGGCCATCAAGCCAGCGGGGCCCCCTCCCACAATGGCCACCTCTACCGAAAGCTCAAGTGCGCCTGGAAAATTTGAAGTCGGTTCTGGAAGGCTCATGTATTTGTGGTCTGGCAAGGGAACTGAGGCATGCGGGTGCGAAGAGTTTCTGTCAAAATAGACTTCACTTTAGCCGCATATCAATGTTTTTAAGGAATAGGCCATGGCCAGCGATTTGATCAAACACACCACAGACGCCACTTTCGAAGCCGACGTGCTCCAGTCTAGCCAGCCCGTGGTGGTCGACTTTTGGGCCGAATGGTGCGGCCCCTGCAAAATGATTGCCCCCATCCTCGACGAAGTGGCCAGCGCCTACGAAGGCAAGCTGCAAATTGCCAAGATGAATGTCGACGACAACCGCGACATCCCCGCCAAATTCGGCATTCGCGGCATCCCCACGCTCATGATCTTCAAGGACGGCCAACTCGCCGCCACCAAAGTGGGCGCCATGAGCAAATCTCAATTGACCGCCTTCATCGACCAGCAGCTGGCTTGATGCGTGCATGCCGTCCGGCAGTGCCGGACGTGCCCCCCGCAACCGGGCCCTGATGGCCCGGTTTTTTGTTTTCAAGGCCGCACGAAAACCTGTCATAATTTCCAGCAGGCAACCCGATCACGGGACAGCGCCAAGACTGCCGGAAGCACAAGCCCCCAACCCCGGGCGGCATCCGGTGCAGAACATTCCACACGGTTATCTCCTAAAACGGTTCACAACGAACCGATTTGCCACAGGCCCCATCCCATGCATTTGAACGAACTCAAGGCACTTCATGTGTCCGAACTCCTGAAGCAAGCCGACACGCTCGAAATCGAGAACACCGGCCGCATGCGCAAACAGGAGCTGATGTTTGCCATCATCAAAAAACGCGCCAAAGGGGGCGAACAGGTCTTTGCCGACGGCGTGCTCGAGATATTGCCCGACGGTTTTGGCTTTCTGCGCAGCCCCGATTCGAGCTACACGGCCAGCACCGACGACATCTACATCAGCCCCAGCCAGGTGCGCCGCTTTAACCTGCACACGGGCGACATGATCGAAGGCGAAGTGCGCATCCCCAAAGACGGCGAGCGCTACTTTGCCCTGACCAAGCTGGACAAGGTCAACGACGACTTGCCCGAGAACAACAAACACAAGGTCATGTTCGAAAACTTGACGCCTTTGTTCCCCAAAGAGCAAATGCGCCTGGAGCGTGACATCAAGGGCGAAGAAAACATCACCAGCCGCGTGATTGACATCATTGCCCCGCTCGGCCGCGGCCAGCGCGCCCTGATCGTCGCGCAGCCCAAGTCGGGCAAGACGGTGATGATGCAGCAGATCGCGCATGCCATCACCGCCAACTACCCCGATGTGCACCTGATGGTTTTGTTGGTGGACGAGCGCCCTGAAGAAGTGACCGAAATGCAACGCAATGTGCGTGGCGAAGTGATCTCCTCCACCTTCGACGAACCTGCTTCGCGCCATGTGCACGTGGCCGAGATGGTGATCGAGCGCGCCAAGCGTTTGGTCGAGCTGAAAAAAGACGTAGTGATCTTGCTGGACTCGATCACCCGACTGGCCCGCGCGTACAACAACGTCGTGCCTTCTTCGGGCAAAGTTCTGTCGGGTGGTGTGGACGCCAACGCGCTGCAGCGCCCCAAGCGCTTTTTTGGCGCGGCCCGCAATGTGGAAGAAGGCGGCAGCCTGACCATCATCGCCACCGCCCTGGTCGACACCGGCAGCCGCATGGACGAGGTGATCTTTGAAGAATTCAAAGGCACGGGCAACTGCGAGATTCACCTGGAGCGTCGCCTGTACGAAAAGCGCGTGTTCCCAGCCATCAACCTGAACCGCAGCGGCACCCGCCGCGAAGAGCTGCTGCTGCAGCCTGAAGTGCTGCAAAAAACCCGCATCCTGCGCCAGTTCATGTACAACATGGACGAAATCGAGGCGATGGAGATGGTCTTGAAGAGCATGAAAGCCACCAAGAACAACTCCGAGTTCTTTGACATGATGCGACGCGGTGGTTGATACCCTATAATCTATGGTTTTGCGGAAAGTGCACTCAGATCGGCTGAAGTGTGGCTGCCGTAGCAAAAATAAAAGGATTTCCCCATGAAAGACGGCATTCACCCCAACTACCGTGAAGTTTGCTTCCAAGACATGTCCAATGGTTTCAAGTTCGTGACCCGTTCATGCGCCAACACCAAAGAGATGATCAAAATGGAAGACGGCCGCGAGCTGCCTTGGTACAAGCTGGACACGACCAGCGAGTCGCACCCCTTCTACACCGGCACGCAAAAGTCGGTCGACAACATGGGTGGCCGCGTGGAGAGATTCCGCAACCGTTTCGGCAAGACCACCACCATCGCCAAGTAATTCGCGAATCGGTGAACCCCAAAGGGCAGCCCGGGCAACCGGCCTGCCCTTTTTGCATGGGCCCGCCCCGCCCGCCTGGCTTTTCTAAAATACAAAATCCAGCATCTCAGACTTTGCCCCAAACCTGATTTCCCTTGCCACCGTGAACCTGCCCACCCCCGCCATCGTTGCCCAAAGTGCTGTGCGCAGACTGCCGCGCCCAGCCCTGCTCTTGCTGTGTGTGGTCTACGTTTTGGCTGGTTTTTGGGACCGTGCCCCCTGGAAATCGCAAGACCTGGAAGCCTTGGGCTATATGCTGCAACTGGCCCAGCCTGCGCTGGGGGAAACCGCCAATTGGTTCAAGCCCAGCTTGCTGGGCCAGCACGACCCGCAACTGGCTTTGCTGCCCTTTTGGCTTGGGGCCGGCTTCCTTCAATGGGCACCGGCAGGATGGGAAGTCACGTTCTCCCGACTTCCCTTTATCGGGATGCTGGGCCTGACATTGGCCGCCACTTGGTACGCCGTGTACGCACTGGCACGTCACCCCGCAGCGCAGCCAGTGGCTTTTGCTTTTGGTGGCGAGGCCAAACCAGGCGACTATGCCCGCGCACTGGCTGACGGCGGACTGCTGGCTTTGCTGGCCTGTCTGGGCTTGGCTCGGCTGGCGCATGAAGCCACCCCAGCACTCAGCCAACTGTGCTTTGCATCGCTGATTTTTGTGGGCCTGTCCACCTTGCCGCGCTGGCGCTTGCACAGTGGGCTGGCCGTGGTTGTGGGCATGTTGGGCCTGACGCTGTCGGGGGCGCCCAGTGTGGCCTTGTGGCTGGGTGTGGGTGGCTCGCTGATCCGTGCCGTGGCGACCATCGACCCTGCACAAGGCCGCCTGCGTATGCTCGACTTGGGGCTGCTGGCTTTGCTGTGCCTGCTGTGCATCACCACCGCAGGGGCCCTCGATTTGTGGCGCTGGCGCGTGGTGTCTCACACCTTGCTGGATGTGCACATCCTGGCCAAGCTCATGCTGTGGTTCACCTGGCCTGCTTGGCCTTTGGCGCTGTGGTCCTTGTGGCGCTGGCGGGGCCAACTGTCGCAAATTTGGCGTTACCCGCACTTGGCCTTGCCGTTGTGGTTCGTGACCGTCACGGTGGTGGCCACCTGGTTCACCGGCTTTTCTGACCGGGCCCTGCTCTTGGCTTTGCCCGGTATAGCCGCTCTGGCCGCTTTTTCGCTGCCCACTTTGCGGCGCAGCCTCGGGGCCTTGATCGACTGGTTCACCCTGCTGTTTTTCAGCATTTGCGCACTCACCATCTGGGTGGTCTGGATCGCCATGCAAACGGGCTTTCCGGCCCAACCTGCGGCCAACGTCGCCAAACTGGCCCCCGGCTTTTTACCGGCGTTTTCGGCCCCGGCATTTGCACTGGCCTTGTTGGCCACCTTGGCCTGGGCCAGCTTGGTCAAGTGGCGCATTGGCCACCACCGCGCTGCCATCTGGAAAAGCATGGTCTTGCCTGCCTCTGGCGCCGTGCTGTGCTGGCTGCTGCTCATGAGCCTGTGGCTGCCCTTGCTCAACTTTGCCCGCAGCTACGGCCCTACGGTACAAAAAGTGCAAGTCGTCACCGGCACCGCTCGCTGTTTGCAATACGCTGGCATCAGCCAGTCGCAGGGCGCGGCGCTGCTGTTTCACGCCCAAGTGCGCCTGCAATCGGCCACGCAACCCAGCGCCGAGTGCCCTTGGCTGGTCATTGACGAAAAGAACCTGTCCCTGATGAACGACCGCCTTAAAGCCTTGGGCTGGACCCTCGAGGCCACAGCCGCCCGATTGGGTGAGCGCAGTGACCGTCTGCTGATCTTCCGCCCCTCTCAGCCACACCAACACGACACGCCCACCCAGCCAGACGCGGCCAGCAACTGAGCCATGTCCGAGCTGCGCACCATCTCCCGCCATGCGGGCACTGTGCTGGTTGGGCAGCTGGCCGTCATGGCCTTTGGCGTGGCTGACACGGTGATTGCAGGGCGCTACAGCCCGCATGCGCTGGCCGTTTTGTCGCTGGCCTCGTCGATTTACATCAGCATTTATGTGGCGCTCAATGGCATGCTGCAAGCGCTGCTGCCGGTCTGGGCCGAGTTGCATGGCAGCAACCGACGCGCTGAGATCGGGCGCTCGGTGCGCCAAGCGCTGTACATCTCGGCGATTGCGGCAGCGCTGGGCATCACCGGTTTGTGGTTCCCCGACCCTTGGCTGTCATGGACCCAAGTGCCCACCGAGCTGTGGCCCGATGTGCGGGCCTATTTGCGTGTGCTGGCAGTGGCCTTGGTGCCTTCCTTGCTGTTTCGCATGTACAGCACACTCAACCAAAGCCTGGGCTACCCGCGCCTGGTGACCTGGCTGCAAGCGGGCGCTTTGCTGGTCAAGATTCCTTTGTCGGTGCTGCTGACCTTTGGTGCGGGCGATGTGCCGGGTCTGGGCGTGGTGGGCTGCGCCTGGGCCACGCTGGTGGTGAACAGCCTGATGATGCTCACCGGGCTGTGGCTGTTGCGCACGCAAGACATTTACCGACCCTACCAGCTGTGGCGTCTGCCTGAAAAACCCCAATGGCCCGTGCTGGTGCACTTCTTGCGCCTGGGCGTGCCCGCCGGGCTGTCCATCATGGTGGAAATCACGTCATTCACCCTGATGGCGCTGTTCATTGCGCGCCTGGGCTCGGTGGCCTCGGCCAGTCACCAGATTGCGGCCAGCTTGGCCTCGGTGCTGTACATGGTGCCGCTGGCTCTGGGCATCGCCAGCAGCGCCCGCACCGGATACTGGTTGGGCGCAGGCAACCCCCAGCGCGCCCGGCAAGCAGCGGGCCTGGGCATTGGCCTGGCCATCGGCGCGGCCGTTCTGTGCGCTGCAGCCTTGCTGCTGGGCCGCGAAGCCATCGCCCATGCTTTCACCAACGACCCTCTGGTGGCACAAACCGCCATGGTGTGGCTGGTCTGGGTGGCCATTTACCACCTGGCCGATGCGGTGCAGGCGGTCTGCGTTTTCTTGCTGCGCTGCTACCGCATCACCCTCGCGCCCCTGTTGATCTACACCGCATTTCTGTGGGGCTTCGGTTTGTACGGCGGTTACCTGTGGGCCTACGACGATTCAGCGCTGAGTGGCTGGCTGCAATGGACCGGCCGCCCGGCCGTGGACACGTTCTGGATCAGCAGCAGCTTGGCCCTGGCCTTGGTGTCGGCGCTGTTTGCGGCGCTGGTATGGCGCGCGTCCCGGCTTGGCACAGGCGCACCCTCCCCGGTCTAAAGCGCTGGCCTTTGGCTTCGATTTCGCCTGCATTCATCAAAAATTCACACAAAACAACGACATTGGTCTTTTTAATGCAGTACCCACGCCATGACACCCACCCACGCCATCGATGAAGCCCAAATGCGCCAGCTGCGCGAAGACCTGCTGGACAGCATGGACGAGGAGCTTGAGCTGGAGCTCGACGACCGCTGGGGCGCTGAAGCAGCGGCCACCGATGGCCAAGTGGGTGACCGCATCCGTTATTTCCGTGAACTCTTGCGCCTGCAGTCCGAGCTGGTGATGCTGCAAGACTGGGTGGTCAAAACCGGCCACCGCATGGTCATCCTGTTTGAGGGCCGTGACGCAGCCGGCAAAGGCGGCGTGATCAAACGCATCACGCAGCGCCTGAACCCCCGCGTTTGCCGCGTGTCCGCCCTGCCCGCGCCCAACGACCGCGAAAAAACCCAGTGGTACTTTCAGCGCTACATCTCGCACCTGCCTGCAGCGGGTGAAATCGTGCTTTTTGACCGCAGCTGGTACAACCGCGCTGGCGTCGAAAAAGTCATGGGGTTTTGCAACGACGACGAATACGAAGAGTTCTTCCGCTCGGTGCCCGAGTTCGAAAAAATGCTGGTGCGAAGCGGCATTCAGCTCGTGAAGTACTGGTTCTCCATCACCGATGACGAGCAGCACGCGCGATTTTTGGGCCGCATCCACGACCCTCTCAAGCAGTGGAAACTCAGCCCCATGGACTTGGAAAGCCGCCGCCGCTGGGAAGACTACACCCGTGCCAAAGAAACCATGATCGAGCGCACCCACATTCCCGAAGCACCTTGGTGGGTGGTGCAGGCTGTAGACAAGAAAAAAGCGCGACTCAACTGCATTGACCACCTGCTCAGCCAAGTGCCTTACCACGAAGTGGCGCACCCGCAAGTGGATCTGCCCGGGCGTGTGCGTAACCCGGATTACATCCGCCACCCTGTGCCGTCCGAAATGGTTGTTCCGGAAAAATACTGAGCAGGGGTTGCGCTTTTTTGTAGGTCGGTGCCTTCAGGTCCGACATGCGGTACGTTGATCACTGCCCTTTCAAGCCAAGATCTGCAGTAACGCTTGGCCCATGCGAATCTGTACACCCTGTGCTATACCTTCAGCCAAGGCAAAGCCTTTGGGCACAAAGACCAAAATGGTCGAGCCATGCTCAAACCAGCCCATTTCCTGGCCCTTGGCATAGGCCGCATCACAGGGCATTTCGTTCGGGCCTTTGTAGCGCAGGTTGAGCAACACATCAACCGCATGAAAGCGCATGCTGGCCACCAACACCGCCGCCACGGGCACGATCAAAAACGGCACGCCCTCTTGCGTTTGCATGTGCAAGACCGCCCGTTCGTTTTTGCAAAACAGCTCTTGTACTCGCGCCAGTGCCACCGGGTTCACATTCCAGGTGTCGCCCGAGATGTAAGTCACATGCTTTAGCTGCACATCGTGCGGCGCATGGAATCGGTGGTACATGCTGCTGGTCAGGCGCAACGTGATGTAAGTGCCCCCTTCCAGCGCGGCTGGCCAATGCTGGCAGTGCGCAGATGTTCCCAGCAAAGTTTCCAACTGATAAGGAAAACCTTTGGCCTGAAAAACCTGGCCTTGGGTGATCGTGCCGCACGCGCCCACGATGGCATCGCATGGCGAGGTCATGAGCGAGGGCTCCAGATTGACCACCCGAGCACCAGGCTTGAGCTCACGCGTGAAGCACGCATGCAGGCTGTCAAATTGGGTGTGCTTGGCGTCACTCAAGTCCAGGTCACTGAACAAGCGCCAAACCGACATGGACGACTTGACCACCCAAGGGTGTCGGATCTGGCTCCACCAGCCCATGAATCGGGTCAGGGTGATGCGCGGGATGCGGTTGGTGAGCAAAAAGTTCAGGTCTTCTTGCAGCATCCACTTTTGAAAAAATCGTCGAATCTTCATCATGTTGTCACTCAATTTGAATAAAAAGAAATTTCATTGACACAAGGAAACTGCTGTGAACCCCACTTGGATCAGTTTGGGCGTGCTGGCCGCATTGGCACCAAGCCTGCATCGGCGCATACAACTCTCGCGTGCCAAGCACCGCTCGCTGGCCGGACACTCGCGCATGGCCAAACGGCTGGCGCGCTGGTTGCCCGGTTACGGCTTCGATGAGGCTGAATTTTTCGGCTGCGACGGCGCCCCCGCAGGCATTCAGGCGCAACGCCGTGCGGCCTTTTTTGCCTTGGGCCAAACGCTGCAAACGCGTCACCGCCTGAGCATCGAGGCCACCGCGGCGGCACGCGAGAACATCTCTGACATGCAATTCATTGCAGCCTACCGCGTGCCCTTCCAGTTCAGCCCGGTAGTGCGCGAGCACCTGAAGGTCGGCTCGTTCTTGCAATCGGCCCATGGCGTGCACGTCACCGATCTGGACGGTCAGGTTTTTTACGACCTGACAGGCTCTTATGGCGTGAACGTGTTTGGCGCTGACTTTTACAAACGCACCATGGCCGAGGGCATGGCACGCACCCAAGCGTTGGGCCCAGTGCTGGGTTCTTACCACCCCGTGGTGGCCGACAACGCCGAGCGCCTCAAAGCCATTTCCGGCTTGGACGAGGTCTCGTTTCACATGTCGGGCACCGAAGCTGTGATGCAGGCCGTGCGCCTGGCCCGCTACCACACTCGGCGCAAAAACATCGTGCGTTTTTGCGGGGCCTACCACGGCTGGTGGGAGGATGTGCAGCCCGGCCCGGGCAACCCGATGCCACCGCGCGAAACCTACACCCTGAGCGACATGAACGAGCGCAGCTTGCAAGTGTTGTGCACCCGCAAGGACATTGCTTGTGTGCTGATCAACCCCCTGCAGGCGCTGCACACCAACACGAATGCGCCCGGCGACTCGACCCTGGTGGACAGCAGCCGGCGCGCCGCATACGACCGCGAGGCGTACACCGCTTGGCTCAAGGCCTTGCGAAAGGTCTGCACAGAACGCGGCATTGCATTGATATTTGACGAGGTTTTCTTGGGTTTCCGATTGGCCGCAGGGGGCGCTCAAGCTTACTTTGGCGTGCAGGCTGACATGGTCACTTATGGCAAAACCCTGGGCGGTGGATTTCCTGTCGGTGTGGTGTGCGGCAAGCGCGAATGGATGCGCCGATTCAATGAAAAACGACCGGCCGATATTTGCTTTGCGCGCGGCACCTTCAACGCACACCCGGCGGTCATGGGTGCGATGTCGGTCTTTCTGGAACAACTGGAAACCCCCGAAATCAAGGCCATTTACGAAGGTTTGGACGAACGCTGGAATGCCCGTGCTGCGCTTTTCAACAGCACCATGCAACAGCATGGTTTGCCCTTGCAAGCGGCCAACATGTCGAGCGTCTGGACACTCTTTTACACCCAGCCCAGCCGCTACAACTGGATGCTGCAGTACTACCTCAGGCTGCATGGATTGGCGCTCAGTTGGGTGGGGACAGGTCGCTTGATCTTCAGCCTCAACTACAGTGACGCCGACTTTGAAGCGGTGCTTCAAAAGTTTGTACTGGCTTGTCAAGACATGCAGCGCGATGGTTGGTGGTGGCATGCCCCTGAGATCACCAACAAATCCATCCGCCGGAGCATCCTGAAAGAAACACTGTTTCGCTGAAGAAAAACCCCGGTTCACTGTTGCACAGTGAACCGGGGTTGTGCACACTCAGCGGCCGGTGTGCAAACTGCTATCGGCGAAGCGCTGGCCCCGCAACAACTGCCAAGGCGCCCTGTGGTACAGGTAGATGTCGTGAAATGGATCGGTCAGGATTTTGGTCATCCAGACCAGTCCGGTTTGCACGTCGTGCAGAAAGAACAAATGCACCGTGCGGAACAGCAACGCCGCCGCGCCCAAGTACAACCAGGCAAAACCCACAGCCCGCATAAACTCAAACCAAGTGTCATGCACAGGCAGCAAGCCCATGAAACCAGGATTCATGTAAATGCCCAAAGGCAACAGGGCCCAAATACTCAAGAGCACCACCTTGCGGCGCAAGTTATAGCCCACCTTGATCTCTTCCTTGAAGTCGTTGGTGGCTTCGTTGACGTGGTCATAGCCCAAGGGTTCAAAGAAGAAGTGACCGGCTTGCCGAGAGGTCATGGAGACCATCCAGGCCAGCAACGCGGCCAAGGCGGGGTCGATCCACAGCATGCCGTATGCCACCACAAAAGCCATGGCACTGAGCAAGTGCAGGGACTGATTGATGCGGCAGTGGTGGTAATAACGGTGATCGTCCCAACGCTGAACTTCCAAAGCTTTCAAAAAATCTTTCACAGAAACCCCTTCAGTTGAATGTATGAAGATCATCATCAATTCGTGTGAAAAATCAGTGACAAGGCTTTTGTCATCAAACTGTTAAAACCTGTGGTCACCATCGAGGCATGCAAGAACAAGACAATGCGTCCTTTTGGGTCGAAAACTTTGTACCCGCCAACGCCCCACTGCGCATTGCGGTGGTGACCGAAACCTGGCCGCCCGAGGTCAACGGCGTTGCTCTGACGCTTTCACGCCTGATCCAAGAGCTGAGCCAACGCCAACACACGATCCAGCTCATCCGCCCAAGGCAAGACCGGCATGAAACCGAAAGCCATCGGGAGGGCTGGAGTGAACTGCTGATCAAGGGCATGCCCATCCCACGCTACCCCCAACTCAAGCTGGGTTTCCCCAGCAAAAAATCATTGATCAAGGCCTGGAGTCTGCAGCGGCCCGACTTGGTGCACATCGCCACCGAGGGGCCGCTGGGCTGGTCGGCCCTGCAAGCGGCCAGGGTCTTACGTTTGCCTGTCACCTCCGACTTCAGAACCAATTTTCAAAGCTACAGCAAACACTATGGCGTCGGTTGGCTGCAAAAACCCATCGTGGCTTACTTGCGAAAATTTCACAACCGCACCTTGTGCACCATGGTGCCGACCCAAGCCATGCACGACCAGCTCAAGATCTTGGGGTTTCAAAACCTCCAGGTGGTGGCCCGCGGCGTGGATACGCAACTCTTCACCCCCGACAAACGCAGCACCAGTTTGCGCAGCCAATGGCAGGCCGATGACCAGACCCTGGTCATCTTGTCGGTGGGGCGCCTGGCGGCAGAAAAAAACCTGGACTTGACGGTCAAAACCTACCAAGCCATGAAACAAAACAACCGTCCGGTGAAACTTGTTTTTTGCGGAGATGGCCCCTACCGGGCCAAACTCCAAGCCGAATGCCCAGAGGCCATCTTCATGGGCATGGCCAGCCAAGCACAATTGGCCGTGGCCTACGCCAGTGCCGATTTGTTCATGTTCCCCAGCCTCACCGAAACCTTCGGCAACGTGACCTTGGAAGCCCTGGCCAGCGGCACCCCGGTCTTGGCATTTGACTGCGCCGCCGCCAAAGAAGTCATTGACGACGAACACAATGGCTGGCTCGTTCCAGGTGAAGATGCGCAACGCTTTGTCTTGCGTGCCTTGGCCATCTCACAAAAAGCCTCGACCTTGCAAGCGGCTCGACTGAACGCAGCGGCCAGCATTCGAAAATGGGAATGGTCCAGCATCGCCACCGAGGTAGAGAACATGTTCCGAAGGGTGCTGACGGCGCACTAACTGCGCGATGAACCCCGCTTGGCTGCCCCGCGGCGCCAAGGCAAAACGGCCAGCCACAAGGGCAATGACAAGCACAGCATCATGGCCAGCAGAGGCCAATCCCACGCCAACAGCAAGCTGTACAAGCCCAGCATCACCAACACACTCAGGTTTTCGTTAAAGCCCTGCACGGCAATCGAACGCCCGGGCGGCATGATTTTGAGGCCCCGGTGTTGCAACAAGGCATTCATGGGCACCAACAACATGCCACCCGCCCAGCCTGCCGCCAGCATCATGGGCACCGCCAGCCACAAGCTTTGTGTCAGGGCCAGTGCGGGCATCAAACAAGCCAACACCACGGCCCAGACCCTCTGCCGTCGGGCGCGAAAGATGCGACAGGTGAGCGCCGCCATGACGGCGCCACCGATCACTCCCAGTGCCACCAGACCTTGCAAATAAGCCCCGGCTTGCAAAGTCAAGCCGGCCTGCGTCTGCGCCCACACCAAGACCAAGAACTGCAGCACAGCCCCCACACCCCAGCTGAAAGTTGTGACCCGCAAAGAAACGCCCCCCAAGGGGTCTCGCCACAGGTTCAAGTGGTTGACCCAAAAAGCCGACCAACGAATATCGGTCCAAGACCACGCCGATTGCCTGGGCGAGCGCAAGGCATACATCCTAGCGTTGAGCACTGCAGAAATCACATACAACAGGCAAATCACGCCCAAACCAAAACCGATTTGGGTTTCAACCAGCCAATCGGTTGTGGCCCAAGCCAAGACATTCTGGGGCACATCAGCTTCCCAAGACCCTGAGCCCATCAGCCACCCACCCAACACCACACCCCACAAAACGGAGAGCACCACCGACACCTCCAGAAAGGCATTGGCTTTGACCAGTCTGGCCGAAGGCACGGTTTCAGTGAGCAATCCATATTTCGCGGGGGCATACACAGAGGCCGCAAAGCCAGTCAAGGCAAAGGCCACCAGAGGACTGACGCCCGTCCACAACAAGACGACCGACACCATCTTCAGCAAATTCATCGCCATCATGACGTGACGTTTTTGAAAGGCATCGGCCACAGGCCCCACCACGCTGGCCAACACCACATAAGACAAAGTGAAGACCATTTTCAGCAGGGGGGCCCACCACGCTGGATAGCCCTGCTCCTGCAAAAAGTAAATGCCCAGCAACAAAAAGGCGTTGTCTGCCAGCCCACTGAAAAACTGGGCCAGAATCAAAAAAGCAAAGCCCTTAGGCATTCATGAGTTCAGCAGCGTTGGGTGCTTCGGTCGGAAGGCTGAAATCCATCAGTTGCGCCAAATCATTGCGCCTGCCCACACCTTGATAGGCCACACCCAATTCACTCAGGGCTTCCGGGTTGTAAAGGTTTCTGCCGTCCAGAATGAAGGGTTTGCGCATCAGGGCCTTCATGGCCTCGAAATCCGGGTTGTGGAAATTCTTCCACTCGGTCAACACCATCAAGGCGTCTGCGCCTTCCAAGGCCTGCATGTCTGAAGTCGCTAATTCAAAGCGCTCCAGCAGATGCGGCTCTTGCCTCAAATCGGAACGCAAAGCCTGCAGGGCATGTGGGCCTGCCACAGGGTCAAAGGCACTGACCTGTGCACCGCGCAACAACAATTGACGAATCACCACGCGGCTGGGTGCCTCGCGCATGTCATCGGTATTGGGCTTGAAGGCCAGGCCCCAAACCGCAATTTTTCGGCCCGTCAAATCGGACCCCATGCGCTGCGTCAATCGGTCCACCAAAATTGTTTTCTGTCGCTCATTGACCAGCTCCGTGGCACTGACCACCGACATGCTGTGACCATGGGACTTGGCGGTGTTGACCAAAGCTTGCGTGTCCTTTGGAAAGCAACTGCCCCCATAGCCACAACCCGCGTACAAAAAGCTGTGGCCAATGCGACTGTCCGCCCCAATGCCCCGGCGAATGTGGTCCACATCGGCCCCCAGCACATCGGCCAGGTTGGCCATTTCATTCATGAACGAAATGCGCGCGGCCAACATGGCATTGGCCGCGTATTTGGTCAACTCGGCACTGCGCACATCCATCCACACGGTACGGGCATGGTGGCGGTTGAAACTGGCATACAAATCACCCATCATGCGGCGGCTGCGGACGTGGTGCAGGCCCTCATCCACGCCCACCACAATGCGGTCTGGTCGCATGAAATCGTCAATGGCGGCGCCTTCTTTGAGGAATTCCGGATTGGACACCACGTCAAACAGATCCGGTGACATGCCCCTGTGCACCAGCTCATGTGAAATTGCAGCACGCACCTTGTCGGCAGTCCCCACCGGCACGGTGGATTTGTTGACCACCAACTTGAAACCCTTCAGGTGCCGCCCAATGGTGGCCGCCACAGACAAGACGTGCCCCAAGTCGGCCGAACCATCTTCGGCCGGTGGTGTGCCCACGGCGATGAACAGGACGTCGCCATGCTCGATCGCCTCACAGGCATCGCTGGTGAAGCGAATGCGTCCATCGGCCCGATTGCGCGTGAGCACTTCTTTGAGGCCGGGTTCGTAAATCGGCACGTCTCCTTCTTGCAGGGCACGGATTTTTTCTTCGTCCTTGTCCAAGCACACCACTTTGAAACCCAGGTCCGACAAGCATGCGCCTGTGACCAAACCGACATAACCCGAACCGATGACTGTGACACGCATGGCAAACCTCCAAGTTTGCATTGCATGTTCCACCTCATCTGTGAATCCAGCGTGTCATTTTCATGAAGAAATCACGACAATCCTGGCGTGTCTTCTGGGTGAATTCAAAAACAATTTTTTGTGAATGCCATTCGACCCAAGGTTCAGCCCAAATCGACGACCACTCGGCTTTGCGGAAACACCAGCTTGAATGTAGAGCCCTGACCCACCACGCTGTCAATGCGCAACTCTCCGCCGTGGCGTTGCATGACGTGCTTGGTGATGGCCAGGCCCAAGCCCGTGCCACCGGTTTCTCTGGACCGGCTGCGGTCCACCCGGTAAAAACGCTCGGCCAAACGCGGCAAATGCTCGGCCGCAATGCCTGGCCCAGTGTCATGGACGGCGAACACCAAGCCCTCTGCCGTGCTGGACCAGTAAATCTGGATGCGCTCCCCCAATGGGGTGTAGCGGATCGCATTGCTGACCAAATTGGAGACCGCACTCAACAGTTCGGATCGCGCACCCAGCAAATACACATCGGGTACCGGGGCAAATTCCAATTGGTGCACAGGCCCCTCGCCTTTGTTGGCCATCCATTCCGAGAAGGCCTGCCCTTCGGTGGTCACTTGCAGCATCAAGGCCGCCAAAGAGACCTTCTCCTGTGTGCTGGGCAATTGGCTGCCTTCGAGTTGCGACAGCATCAACAAATCCACCACCAAGGACTGGATACGGTCCGATTGCGCTGACATGAGTTGAAGGTAGTGCTGGGTTTCGTCTTCCCCCAAGGGAATGGACTGCAGCGTCTCCACAAAGCCGCTGAGCACCGTCAAGGGCGTGCGGATTTCGTGCGACACATTGGCCACAAAATCACGGCGCATGGCATCGGCCTGCGCAACGGCCGTGATGTCACGCGACAAGAGCAGCGAACGCCCTTCACCGTAGGCATGCAACTGCACCGACAGTTTCTGTAGGCTCAAGGCCGAGCTGGCGCGGCCCTCAATGACCACCTCCGAAGCGTGGTTGTCTTGCGCAAAATACCGCGCAAACACCGGATCTCGCACCAGGTGCACGATGTGCTGCAGACGGTCTCTTTGTGCGTCCAAACCCAGATGCGCCGCAGCGGTGTCGTTGCACCATTCGATGCGGGCTTCTTCGTCCAGCAAAATCACGCCATTGGGCGAAGCCTGAATGGCCAGCAAAAAATCCTGCAGCTGTTTTTGGTGCACGGCGGCCAGCCTTTGCTGCTGGCGCAGCAAACGCTGCACGCGCTCAGCGATCTCGCGCCAAACACCCTGCCAAGGTGGGTCTGGGCGCAAAACCGGCGTACTCAGCCATTGCTCGAGCCGGTCCAGCTTCCACTGCAGCATGACGCCGTGAATGACCAAAGCCAACACGGCCCCCAGAAAGGCCCCAAAGGCCCCGCCCAGAAACCAGCCCGTTGTTCCCGCCAAGCCCGCCAAAAGGAGCATTTCGAGAATCGAAAAAAACATAAGGAACCTGGTTTCAAACGGTGGGATTGGAGGTGAAACGGTAGCCCGCACCGCGCACGGTCTCGATCATGTGGCCCGCCTCGCCCAGCGACTCGCGCAGGCGTTTGACATGCACATCCACCGTGCGCTCTTCGATGTACACATGGTCGCCCCAAACTTTGTCGAGCAAGCCCCCCCGGCTGTGCACCCGCTCGGGGTGGCGCATCAGGTAGTGCAACAGCTTGAATTCGGTGGGCCCCACCTTCAAGGGTTTGTCGGCCAAGTTGACGCGGTGCGTGTCGGCATCGAGTTGCAAGTCGCCCATTTTGACGACGCCCCCCGAAGCCTCGGGCACGCGGCGGCGCAGCACCGCACGGATGCGGGCCAGCAGCTCACGCGGCGAAAACGGTTTGACGATGTAATCGTCAGCGCCCGCATCCAGCCCCGCCACCCGGTCGGCCTCGTCACCCCGCGCGGTCAGCATTAAGATCGGCACAGCCTTGGTGCGTGCCGAAGCACGCCATTTGCGCGCCAAGGTCAAGCCGCTCTCGCCCGGCAGCATCCAGTCGAGCAAGATCACGTCGGGCAAGATCTCGTCGAGCTCTCGCTGCGCGGTTTCGGCGTCGATGGCCCACACCGGCTGAAAGCCGTTGTGCCGCAAGTTCACCGCAATCAGTTCGGCGATGGCAGGCTCGTCCTCGACAATCAGAATGCGTGGGATGGTTCTCATAGAACCGCTTTTTCGATGTCGGTTAATGCGGTGTGACGCACATCGGCACCCTTGACCACGTAGATGACAAATTCGGCGATGTTCTTGGCATGGTCGCCAATGCGCTCAATGGCCTTGGCCACAAACAGCAGGTCCAGACTGGCCGAAATCGTGCGCGGGTCTTCCATCATGTAGGTGATCAGTTTGCGCACAAAACCGTTGAACTCGGCGTCGATCAAGTCGTCTTCTTTCAAAATGACCAGCGCGGTGTTCACATCCAAGCGGGCAAAGGCATCGAGTGCTTTGCGCAACAAGGCGGTCGCCAGATCAGCAGCCACCCGCAACTCAGACGATGGCAAATTGTGCGGACTGCCCTGCTTCAGGATCTGCTTGACCATGCGCGCGATGCGCTCGGCCTCATCGCCCGCACGCTCCAGGTTACCGGTGATTTTGGAGATGGCCATCAGCAAGCGCAGATCGCGCGCTGTGGGCTGACGGCGCGCAATGATCGATGCCAATTCGGCATCAATTTCCACTTCCAGCGCGTTGACCTGTCTTTCAGTGGCGACCACTTGGTCGGCCACTTCGGAGCTGAACTGGGCCAATGCATAAACAGCATGTCGGGTTTGCGATTCGACCAGGCCACCCAGCTCCAGAACGCGAGAAGAAACACCGGTGAGTTCGGCATCGAATTGACTTGAAATGTGCTTGTCCATGGTGTGCTCCTGTTCAGCCGAAACGGCCGGTGATGTAGTCTTCGGTTTCCTGCTTGGCGGGCTTCATGAAGATTTGTTCGGTCTGACCAAACTCCACCAGTTCGCCCAAATACATGTAAGCCGTGAAATCGGACACACGCGCAGCTTGCTGCATGTTATGCGTCACGATGGCCACGGTGTATTCTTTTTTCAACTCGCTGACCAACTCTTCGACCTTGGCGGTCGAGATTGGGTCGAGGGCCGAGGTGGGCTCGTCCAGCAAAATGACCTTGGGCTTGACGGCCACGGTGCGGGCAATGCACAAGCGCTGCTGCTGGCCGCCCGAGAGCGACAGGCCGCTTTGGCCCAATTTGTCTTTGACTTCGTTCCAGATGGCGGCCTTGGTCAGAGCCGACTCGACGCGCTCGTCCATGTCCGAGCGGCTGAGGTTTTCATAAAGGCGGACACCAAAAGCGATGTTGTCGTAAATCGACATCGGGAACGGCGTGGGCTTTTGGAACACCATGCCAATTTGGGCACGCAGCAAGTTCAGGTCTTGGCCTTTGTCCAGGATGTTCTGACCGTAAAAATTGATCTGCCCCTCGGCACGTTGGCCGGGGTACAGGCTGTACATGCGGTTGAGCGTGCGAAGCAAAGTGGACTTGCCGCAACCAGATGGACCAATGAAGGCCGTCACGCGGTGCTCAGCGATGTCGAGGTTGACATTTTTCAGGCCTTTGAATTTGCCGTAGTAAAAGTCCAGGTTACGCACTTCGATGGCGTTTTGGGTCGGTGTCTTGTCAGGCATGAGAATTCCTGTAAATGCAAAGAGAAAAAGCAGTGGTATTCGGAACCGTCAGCCTCAGGCTGACTGTTTGTCCCTGAAAAACACGCGGGCCAAAATATTCAAAACCAGAACCGTCAAGGTGATCAAGAGCGCCCCACCCCAGGCCAGGCGAATCCAGTTGTCGTAAGGGCTCATGGCGAACTGGAAAATCACGACCGGCAAATTGGCCATGGGCTTGCTCATGTCATCGTTGTAAAACTGGTTGCTCAACGCGGTGAACAACAGCGGCGCTGTCTCACCGCTGATGCGGGCAATGGCCAGCAAAACACCGGTGATCACACCGCTTTTGGCAGCGCGCAGCGTCACCGACAAAGACACTTTCCAACGCGGCGCGCCCAGAGCAAAAGCCGCCTCGCGCAAGCTGCCTGGCACCAGGCGGAGCATGTTTTCAGTGGTGCGCATGACCACAGGCACGGCAATCAGCGTCAACGCCATGCTGCCTGCGTAACCAGAAAAACCGCCCAAGGTGGCCACGGCGATGGCATACACAAACAAACCGATCACGATCGAGGGCGCCGACAACATGATGTCGGTCACGAAACGGGTGAGCTCGGCAGTTTTGCTTTGATCGCCGTATTCAGTCAGGTAAATGCCGGCCAAGATCCCGACGGGCGTCGCCACCAACACCGACAAGCCCACCATCATCAAACTGCCCACGATGGCATTGCGCAAGCCCCCGCCCTCGGTGCCTGGCGCAGGCGTGTCCTTGGTCAAGATGTTCCAGTCGAGTGCCGCAAAACCGTTGGTGAACAAGACCACCAATATCCACATCAACACGGCCAAACCCAAAGCCATGGCCAGCATGGAGGTGACCATGCCCCAGGCATTGGCCAGGCGGCGACGGCGGTACAGCGCGTGATTCATGTTCATCGCCATGTCAGAACCCCTTGGCTTTTTCAGCCCGATTGATCAAGATTTTGGCCAAGGCCAACACCACAAACGTGATCACAAACAACAAAAATCCCAGCGCAAACAAGGACGACATGTGGAAGTCGGCGGCTTCACCGAATTCGTTGGCCAAGGTCGAAGCGATGGACGTGCCTGGCGAGAACAGCGAGGTGGGCATGCGGTTGGCGTTACCAATCACAAAAGTCACGGCCATGGTCTCGCCCAAGGCGCGGCCTAAGCCCAACATGATGCCGCCGATGACCCCTTTTTGGGTGTAAGGCAGCACGATCTTGCGCACCACTTCCCAAGTGGTGCAGCCCAAGCCATAGGCCGATTCGCGCAGGATGGGCGGCGTGATTTCGAACACATCGCGCATCACCGCGGCCACAAAAGGCAACACCATGAAGGCCAGCACAATGCCAGCCGCCAAAATGCCCATGCCGTTGGTGGCACCCCCAAACAAGAAACCGATGAGGGGCATGCCGCCGAGCACATCGCGCAGCGGCACCTGGATGAAATCGGCAAACAAGGGCGCAAACACAAACAAGCCGAACATGCCGTAAATGATGGAGGGCACTGCCGCCAGCAATTCAATGGCCGTACCCAAAGGGCGACGCAACCAGACGGGGCAGGTCTCGGTCAGGAAGACCGCAATGCCAAAAGCCAAAGGCACCGCCACCAGCATGGCAATACCCGCGCTAGCCATAGTGCCCACAATGGCAATGGCCGCACCAAATTCTTCGTTGATGATGTCCCATTCGACATACCAAATGAAACGCGCACCGAACTTGGCAAACGTGGGCCAAGCGTTGATGAACAAGGACACGATGATCCCGGCCAAGGCCAACAGAACCAACAGAGAGAACAACTGCGTCAGGCGGTGAAACAACACGTCTTGCAGCCGCTGGCGCTTGACCACAGCCATCAGGTGGCTGTGGTTGTCCGCGCTGGAGAGGGGGGTTTGCATGTCTTGACCCATCAAACAAAGAGCATTAAATAAACAAGAAATCCGTCGGTCGCTGAACAACAACCGACGGATGACAGACCAAGGCCTGGATTACTTCTGGATTTGTGACCAGACGCGTGAACGGATCTGATCGGTCAAGCTGTCAGGCAAGGGCACGTAGTCCAGATCAGCAGCCATTTTCTTGCCATTCTTGAAGGACCAGTCAAAGAACTTCAGGGCTTCGTTGGAGCCGGCTTTGTCAGCGGGCGCTTTGTACATCAAGATGAAAGAAGCCGTGCTGACGGGCCAGCTGTTGTCACCCTTGGCATTGACCATGGACACGCCCATGCCTGGCACGCTGAACCAGTCGGCGCCAGCGGCTGCGGCGGCAAAGGTCAGGTCGTCAGGGCTGACGTATTTGCCATTGGCGTTTTGAATTTGCATAAAATTCATGTTGTTCTTTTTGACGTACGCGTATTCCACGTAGCCAATAGAGCCTTTGATGCGGTTCACGTTGGCCGCCACACCTTCATTGCCCTTGCCACCCACGGAAGTGGGAGCAGGCCACTTGACCGCAGCGCCTTTGCCCACGGTGTCAGCCCAGTCTTTGCTGATGGCAGTCAGGTAGTCGGTCCAGTTGAAGGTGGTGCCGGAGCCATCAGCACGGTGCACCACGGTGATGATTTCGTTGGGCAGGTTTTTGCCGGGGTTCAAAGCAGCCAATTTGGCATCGTTCCACCTGCTGATCTTGCCCATAAACATCTCGGCCATCACGGGACCGGTCACGCGCAATTCGCCTGGCTTGAAACCGTCCAGGTTGATCACAGGCACGGTGCCGCCAATGATCATGGGGAACTGAACCATGCCGTCTTTGTCCAGGTCAGCGCCCGAAACTGGGGCGTCTGTGGCGCCGAAAGTCACGGTCTTGGCGCGGATTTGGCGAATGCCACCAGAAGAACCGATGGACTGGTAGTTCATACCTGTGCCTGTGGCGGCTTTGTAGGCTTCAGCCCACTTGGCATACACGGGGAATGGGAAAGTCGCGCCAGCGCCGGTGATGTCGGCAGCCATTGCAGTGGCAGCCACAAGGGTCATGCCGACAGCGGCCACGAGGGATTTAAATTTCAGCATTTCAGCTCCTGAAGCAGGGTCAAAGAAAATTCTTGTCAACAACCTGTTTGCTGCTGACTGGCTTCACTGTAGCCCTCAATTGTGACAAGTTTGTGTCAAATAACCTTGGTTTGTATGGCAAATGAAGAGGTTCCGTCGGGCCGACTGACAAAAGCGCATGCTGTCCGCGGTGTTTCAACCCTTCACACGGTCAAATTTCGTGCCCCAGCGTCTGATTTAAGGGTTTCAAGCGCCACAAAGCGCCATCCGGCGAATCGCTCAAGAGGTAAACCAGACCGTCTGGGCCGACCCGCACATCCCGAATGCGCCCCACTTGCTGCGTCAGCAAACGCTCTTCGGCCAGCACTTTCTCCCCGTCCAGCACCAAGCGCACCAAACTCTGCCCCTGCAAAGCCCCCAGCAACAAACTGCCCCGCCAAGCCGGAAAGGCACTTCCCTCATAAAACGCCATGCCCGAAGGCGCAATCGAGGGCACCCAGACGTGCAGCGGTTGCACCATGCCCGCTTGGTGCGTGCCCACACCAATGCGCGTGCCCGTCACGTAGTTCACCCCATAGGTGATGGTGGGCCAGCCGTAATCGCGCCCGCTGCGAATGATGTTGAGCTCGTCCCCGCCTTGCGGGCCATGCTCGTGCGTCCACAACTCGCCCGTTTGCGGGTGAATCGCCGCGCCCTGGATGTTGCGGTTGCCCCGGCTGAACGCCTCGGGCATCTGCTGGGGCTGCTGCCCAAAGGGATTGCTCGTGGGCACACGGCCATCGTCGTGCAAGCGGATGACCGACCCCGCATGGTCGCGCGGCTTTTGGGCACGCGCTTCGTCGCCCCGGTCACCCAAGGTCAAAAACACATGGCCTTGGCGGTCAAACACGATGCGCCCGCCAAAATGCCGCCCACCCCGCGAAGCAGGCCGCATGGCAAAGAGGTTTTGCAGATCCACCAGCCGATGCCCCTGCAGGCGCGCCCTGACCAAGGCCGTGGCCGATGCGCCGCGTGGACCGTCTTTGGCCGCCTGCGCATACGCCAAGTAAACCCAGCCATTGCGGGCGTGGTCGGGGTGCACAGCCACGTCAAACAAACCACCCTGCCCGTCCACCACAATGTCGGCAGGCAGCCCCTCGATCGGGCGCGGGTCCAGCTGGAATTCTCGGCTGACCCGTCGCAAGCGCCCTTCGCGCTCGGTGACCAGCATGTCGCCGCCGGGCAACCAGGCCAGCGACCAGGGATGGCTCAAGCCCTTGACCAGGGTTTGCACCTGAAACGCCACGGGTGTGGGCGCGTTTCTCACCATGTCTTTGGACTGCGTGGGGGCGGCAGTGGGTTGAGTTGAGGCCAGAGCTAAGGCCGCACAGCCCGCCAAAAAGATCATTGCGATCAGTCGAAAAATTTGCATCTCACGCATGGTGCGTTCCCCGTCTGGTCAAAAAAGTGAATGGATCGCGTGCAAGCCGACGTTATCAAACCAAGATTCACTTGCACCATGCGA
>CAMDFT010000042.1 GCA_945897795.1 Limnohabitans sp. Rim8
GCCTGCGACTGGTGAGCGCCATCCTGGCGGAACAAGATGAGGAGTGGATGACTGCAAAAATCTATCTGACCATGAAGCCCTGATTCGGCTCATTAGCGCAACAGCTCAGAACCTGTTCGTGGAATTTACAGAAAATAAGTTGCTTTATCGCGTTTTGCGTGGACTGCCTGGAGGACGCCTTGCGTGAGCATGGCAAGCCCGAGGTGTTCAACAGTGACCAGGGCAGCCAATTCACCAGCGAGGCCTTCACGGGCGTGCTCAATCGCGAGGGGGTCACCATCAGCATGGACGGCCGAGGCCGGGCTTACGACAACATCTTTGTGGAGCGGTTGTGGAGAAGCGTCAAGCATGAGGACGTGTACCTCAACGCTTACGCCACCATGGGCGAGTTGATGGTGGGCCTGACGAAATACTTTGCTTTCTACAACACCGAGCGCCCGCACCAGTCAATGGACAATCAAACACCGCAAGAGGTTCACAAAACGTCAAGCGGTGGTGGTGCGATGATCGTGGACAAATACCGGAGCCAAGAAAGACTCCCAGTTGCGCTGCGCTCCAGCGGGACTGCGGCCGGGGAAGTCAGGATTGAGATTGAGCCTGCAATACAACAGGCAAAAACCGGGGCAGCGCCGACCAGCTGCGAGAAGTTGAGTGCAACTTAAACTGCCATCAAGTCTGTCCTGACTTTGGGGTCCACTTCATTCAGCATGGACCTACCGTTAGATTTATCCATTTTTTAAATTGGATCAACACAAAACACGGGCATGACCGACCCCTGCTGGTCAGCGTTTTTGAACCGATCTGCGACAGTAAGCGCCTCTTCAATCGTAATGTGCATATCCAAATAGCGATAGGTGCCCAGACGGCCCACAAATGTCACGTTTGACTCGCTTTTAGCAAGTTCTACATAACTGGCCAGTTGTGACTTGTCTTTGACGAGACGGATCGGGTAGTAGGGAATATCGTTTTCACCACACAACCGGCTGTACTCTTTGTAGATCAGGGTCTTGTCATGCTGCTCCCAAGGGGCAAAGTGCTTATGCTCAGAAATTCGGGTGTAAGGAACTTCTTGATTCCCATAATTGATCACGGCATTACCTTGGTAGTCCCCCTCGTGGCGCTCAACTCCAAAATCCAGTGTGCGGTAGCCCATACGACCTTTTGTATAGCCATACCAAGCGTCAATTGGACCGCTGTAGAAAACGTGATCAAAGTCGGTCGATTGTTCTCGACTGAATGGTGTGTTCAAGCGCAGATCAATGTTCGGATGGTCCAGCATGCGCTCGATGATATAGGTGTAGCCGTTCTTCGGTATGCCCTGAAACTTGCTCGCGTAATAGTTGTCATCGTAGTTGAAGCGCACAGGCAAGCGTTTAAGGATGCTGGCGGGTAGCGCACTCGGATGCATACCCCACTGTTTTTGGGTATAGCCCTTGAAGAAGGCTTCGTACAACTCCTTGCCCACGAAGCGTAAGGCCTGCTCTTCAAATGTCTGCGGATCGGTTATTGACTTATCACCAACCGAATCCATGAATTCAGCAGCCTGTTTGGGACTAAAAGTTTTCCCAAAAAAGGCATTGATGGTCATCAGGTTGATTGGCAATGAAAACACACGATTGTTGTGAATGGTTTTAACCCGGTTAGTGAAGGGCATGAAATCATCAAACTGTTGTATGTAGTTCCAAACGATCTCATTGCTTGTGTGAAAGATATGAGGGCCATAAACATGAACCATGACACCGGTTTCGGCATCTCTTTCCGTGTGGCAATTGCCAGCTACATGCGAACGGCTGTCGAACACAATGACCTTGTGACCAGCTTGTGCCAACTCCCGTGCAATCACTGCACCAGAAAATCCAGCGCCAATGCATGCCACCAAATGTGAATTATTGATTGTCATAGATAATTTTTCTCATCTCTTTTGCAAAGCCTATTTCGGTTCCAGTTTTTAAATCGGCTGTATCCATCAAAATAAAGTGGTAGCGACTTTACTTTTAAATGAGGGTTTGTGATGAGCCATAAATTAAAAAGTCGCTCAGATAAAAATCCAAAAACTCTGCGTTGATACGCATCTCGGGTTGTAAGATCTAATTTTGTTTCGACTTCAAACAGTATTCTGAAAAGCCAATTAGAATAAGAGTCTAGTATAGATTTTTTGGTGATAAAGATGTTAAATAAATGGGCGCTTTTTATATTTAAGATCAGTTCTTTGTAATGACCCGGAGGAACTGAATCATTTGATTCAGCAATGGAGATAGCCAAATCTAAATCGCTTCCGATGTGTTCAGAAGTGTAATGCACATATGCATTTGGATAAACTCGATTCTTGATTGGTGCAATGATATCGTAATTTTCAAGGTGATCAATTATTTTTACCGCGTTGACTTTGCTTTTGAGAAGAGTATTTATTAAGCTTTCCCCAGTCAAGAATCTTCTATAATGCATTATTCCAATAAAGTTATCGGGATTGGATGTAAAGTTTTTCCAGATCCAATACAGTGCTGTTAATTCTGAGTATTCTGAATTTCGTTCGTAGATTGAATTTCCGCTTCTGTCATTTAATTCGTCATTGAAGTAGTTGGATCCTACTGAAATATATTCCCATCCATCAATCAAGTGGTTGTTTGGAGCTTTGTGGGTTACAACAAAAATTTTATCCATATTAAATTAATTCCAAGCAGGAGAGAATTTCTTGGATGTCATTGAGCTCGGCATTTTTTGAGTATGTATTCATCAACTTCTGAATTTTCAATTTGTGATTTTCCTTACTCAATCCATTGTCGATTATTGATATATTTTCTAGGACTTTGTTCGCGAATCCAATGACATCACCCTCTTCAATGGCATGGTAAATATCGTCAATCCAATATTCTCGACCTCCCTGACCTGTATAGCCAACAATAAAATTCCCGGTGAGGCCTGCTTCCAGAGGCGGTAGGGGGCAACCTTCGAAGTTACTAAAAGACATGAATATTCTTGATCTTTTAAGTAAAGAAGCAACCTGCATTTCAGACATATTTTCTATCTTTTCTATGCGCCAGTTTGCGGGAAGTCTAGCTTGTAAGAAAAATAAAACCAATTCGGAGTGATTGGATAATTTTCGTGGCATATAAGTTATTAAATTCTCTTTTTTTGAAGAATTTTTAAATAAAGCATCATCGATTGAGTAATGAATCCTTTTTATATTTATTTCTAAGTCGGGAAATGCTGTATTGACGCAACGTTTTGCATCCTCTGAAATCACCATGACAACAGAGGCACCTTCGTAGGAATATCTTAAATCATCAAGCGATCCAGTATTGATTTGATATCCATTTTGAACATAAATAACATATGGAATTCGATTTTTCCTTAATTGAGGGCCATACTTCGAAGCCCACATTTCAGGGATTACAACGACATCACTACTTTGATTGAATATCTTGCTGATATTTGATCGCGACAGTTTGCCATTCCACCGGAAGCCAAACTTTATTGGCATAACAATTGTATCGGAATCAAACCAGCTGACGCGGTAATTTCCAGAATTGGGATGAACTACGTATGATTGCAAACCTTGCTTTGAAAAATGATTTTGGACCAATGAAGCCTGTCTGTAAATAATTTTCACGCCACCAATCGCTTTTTTGCTTTTTGGACAAAGCCAGATTAGTTTTTTGGAATGATTAATCAAGTGGTTCATAAATATCTCGGATTGAATTTTGGGGCGTATCTATCGATTGAGCCGAGTCACGATGAATTTAAAATGCCATATGATGGATAGTCAACTCGGTAGAAAAATTTACTTCCAAGTATAAAAAATCTGTCGTACTGTCCATAAGGGACCACACTGCTGGGCTATGCCCAGGATTTGAACAAAAACAGGAAATCTTTGACGGTTCTTTAATTCGATTAATTGAAGAGCCACTTGCGCGCGCGTCCAATACTTTGCAACCTTACCTTTCCAAAGTGAGGTGTGACCGGCTTTTACCAAGTCTTTACGAACCTGAGAAAAAACTGCATATTGGCGGCTGTAGCGATTTTGAATTGCCAATAGTCGCTGATTGGTATTTGTCGCTTCTATTTTGGATGACATGCCGCCCGAACGGTAGCTGAGCAATGAGACTTGTACCGTAACCCCCCCCCCTAAGCACATTGCCCTAAGTGTGATAATTTGATCTTCATATGGAATATCTGAAGCAATATCACCAAACTTGATCCAAATGCGTTTGGTGAATGCATGTGTTGCTCCCACCACGTAGGGGCGCTTAGCACACCAATCTGCCGCACTTTTCCATTTAGATAATTGATCAATTTTTATTATTTTTTCTGTTTTTAGACCATCGTACGTGATGGATTGTGCATAGCTGGCAATCAAATCGAGCTTCGAGTCTGAGGCTCGCCAGGTGTCACACAATGTCTGTGCACGATTTGGATATGAAAGATCGTCGCCTGCAGCAGTGATCAATAATTCGCATTTGGCAAGCTTGATCAAGGTGTTGTATTGGTCGGCAATACCCAAGTTGCTCAAGTTTTGACGAAGAACGACTTGATGCGGGCCCTTGTACTGACCAATCACTGTCTTCAAAAGTGTGAACGTCGCATCCGTTGAGCAGTCATCCGAAAAGATGATTTCGAATGGCCCACCCTGTTGGTCAAGACACGATTGCGCAGCCTGAACCACAAAATCTTGCTGATTATAGGCTAGAAACAGGATGGTGGCTTGCAATTTGAATTCCTTCATGCAGGAGACCATTAAGTCGCAAAGTACTGCCTCACTGCGTAGCTAAGCCGATGCAGTTCAGTTTGTATTCGATAAAGGTGAGTTGACCAGCGTTGACGCCAGGAAAGCTTTCTGCTGTGAACAAGCGGAATCCCGATAGTTGTAGGGGCTTGCAAATTGTGGGTGACCACGAATGGTGTGACAGCCCTGACCTTGATGTTGTAAGCCCACCCTTTATCGAATTCGTGGTCGTAGGGCAAAGTCATTGGGAGTAATTTTTCACTGTAGGCTTGCGCTGCATGGCGATTGATCATGTACGCACTTGAACATGTGCATTTGCTGAACATGACCGACAAGCGGTGGTCATCATTGATGCGCTGCACTGAAACTGGTGTACCAGAGTGCACTCCCGATAGCTTGACCATGTCCCATTGGCGCGAATGCTGAGCCAAGTATTGAAGAACATGAATAAAATCGTTTTCAATCATGGCGTCATCTTCAAGAATGACTGCGAAAAGATCATCGGATTTCAGAAACTCGCGTATGGCGTCGACGTGCGAGAGGTAACAACCGAGCTCACCTGGAAGAGAGGTTTTGCCATGCTTGAGCTGATAAGTTTTTTCATCAAGCAATGCCGTTTGCGCTGGTGAGGCAAGCTTTCCATCCGTGGCAGCGATACGTTGAAAAGACAAACCAAACTTGGACAGCTGTTTGGTAATATCTTCCAGTCGCTCGGGAGAGCGATCAAGATTGATCACGAAAATACGTACACCGTAAATGAATGTATCAGCCATGATCAAGATGGTAATTGCATAGACCGCCCAGCCTGCCAACCATTCTGGCCACATGGCGGGGAGATGGCACCATGAGACGGATAAGCAGCGCTAAAGTTGTTTGCCACAGCAATTTGTTACGTTGCGCACTGGCTTGCCTGGCGCTTTGGTATTTGCGGGCATAAATCAGTTTGGACTGAACGTGGTGGTAGCCGCGGGTGTATTCGCTGCGCAAGGGGCTGCGCCCGCGCACGCTGCCGCGAGAGCGGTGGGTGGCGGTGGCGGCGGGGTCAATGATCATCGCTTGGTGTTGATTGAACAAGCGTGTGCAAAGGTCCTCGTCCTCGTAGTAAAGGAAGAAATGTTCATCAAAGAACTGGCCTTGGAAGGCGCTCATGCGCAGTAGCATGGCGGCGCCACAGACAAAACCGACGCAGGCGGGGCCTTCAGTTGCAGCTGGGCCGTGGCTGTGCCACTGGAGGTGGGGCCAGCGGTAATTGACTTCTAGTTGGCCGTTGGGTTGTAGCAACTGGGGCGCGACCATGGCAGCCTCAGGCCATTTGCGAGCCGTTTGCAGCAGTTGTTGTACAGCCTGAGGTGTGATCTCGCAGTCGGGGTTGAGCAGAAGTGCAAACGGGGTTTGTACTTGACCGAGGGCCCGGTTGTTGGCGGTGCCAAAGCCCAGGTTTGCGGGTAGGGCCAGCACATGGGCCTGGGGAAGGTGTGTTGGGGTTTGGGTAGCGCAGTTGTCGTCACTGCCGTTGTCTACAACGATTACGTGGGGGAACTGCGCTTGCGCTTTGCCCAGAGCAGGCAGGCAGTGTGCGCTGTTAAAGGTCACGATGATGACCGTGACTTGGTTCAACTGCTCAGTGTCCACCATCAAAGTTCTCACTATCCTTAAGTTCGTAAAGTGTGCCGAAATGGCGGCACTTAGGATAACCGGTTTTGACCATATCAAAATAGCCCTTGTGGTGGCTGTTCCAGAGCTTCAAGTCTGCTTTGGGGTTTGGGCAAAACACTCGTCCTTGGGGGTTCAGGTCGGTGGCCATCAGTTCAACAGCTTGGGCGATGCCTTCGATCTTGCGAATAGATACAACCACGAGTCTGCCAAGAAAGTTGAGCTTGCAGACTAGTCGGTCGGCCATCTGGCGTTTCATCGAAATTTCTCCTAGAAGAAACAACAAGGAGTGAGTAACAGCGAACATTAAATCATCATTTTTAAAGTGACAGCTTAAAAAATTTTCAAACTTTATTTTAAGGTAACCAATACAAAAAACCGACTTTGGAAGAGTAAAGCAGACGATTGAATCGCCCTAGGTTTCGTGGAGGCCAGCTGTCTTAAGTTGAGAAATCGGTCTCGCTCAAACCGACTAGAACCTGAGGTTGCAGCTCCAAGCAAGAGAGCGCTCCCTATAATTTGCCGATACCCACTCAGCCTCGGACCCCGTGCTCCATCCCAATCCCGACGTCATTGTCCTCAACATCAAACAGCGTTACACGGGTGTGTCCGCCACCATCAACGCTTTGGTTCCTTTGCAAATGCACCAATGGCGTCTGGGCTATTGCGGCACCACCATGTCCAATGGGGTCGAGGGCATGACCGCCAAGCAGGCCCTGGCCTTGTCGCGCCAGCCGCCGCCCGGGCGGGCGTTCCGCATCTGGCATGTGCGGCGTGACCCTGAAATGATGCTGGGCATTTTTGCCCGCGATGTGCTGCGCTTGCCGATCCAACTGGTCTTCACCTCGGCTGCGCAGCATTTGCATGGGCGGTTTCCCCGCTGGCTGATTTCCAAAATGGACGCGGTCATCTCGACCACGCCCCTGGCGGCTTCGTTTGTGCCCAACACCACGGCCGTGGTGCCCCACGGCATTGACCTGTCGCGCTTTGCGCCGTCGCCCGACAAGCTCAAGGCCTGGGCCGATTCAGGGCTGCCCGGTCAGTACGGCATTGGTGTGTTTGGCCGTGTCCGACCCGACAAAGGCAGCGATGTATTTGTGGATGCCATGATCGAGGCGCTGCCGCATTTGCCGGGTGCCACTGCGGTGATTGCCGGGCTGGCCCAGCCTCAGCACCAAGCCTATCAACAAGCCCTGATCGACAAAATTGCCCAAGCGGGATTGTCTGAGCGCATCGTGTTTTTGGGCGAAGTGCCTGCTGGCGAGGTGCATCGGTGGTACCAACGTTGCCTGCTGTGCGTGGCTTGCCCGCGTTACGAACCCTTTGGCCTGACCCCATTTGAGGCGGCCGCCACCGGCTGTGCGCTGGTGTGTTCGCGCACCGGGGCGTTTGACCAACTGGTGCTGCCCGGCGTCACGGGCGAGCTGGTCTATACCGGCGATGCGCCCGGTCTGGCCCAAGCCGTGCAACAAGTGTTGGCCGATTTGCCCACTGCCGTGCAGATGGGCCATGCCGCACGCGAGCGGGTGTCGCAGGTGTTCTCGTTGGCCAAAGAGGCCGAGGGCATTGGCCGGGTCTATCAGCAGTTGTTTGACCAGGCCCCCCGGCCTTGATGGGGATGGATTTGTCCTGGACAGAACGCCTGGCGCTGTGGGCCTACGGCGTCATGATGCGCACCTTGCAGCCCTTGCTGCGCCGCAAACTTCGCCGCCGGGGCTTGCAAGAGCCTGGCTATCTGATCAACATGCCCGAGCGCTTTGGCTTGTACGGTGGCCTGGCGCCTGAGCCAGGGCGCATCTGGGTGCATGCCGTCTCCTTGGGAGAGACGCGGGCTGCGGCCATCCTGATTGAGGCCTTGCGCGCTGTTTGGCCCGACATGCGCTTGCTGTTGACCCACAGCACGGCCACAGGCTGGGCGCAGGGTCAGTCTTTGTTGCGCCCAGGCGATGCACAAGCTTGGCTGCCCTGGGACACACCCGAGGCCACCCGGCGTTTTTTGCAGCACCACAGGCCTCGCCTGGGCATCCTGATGGAGACCGAGGTTTGGCCCGTGTTGGTACAAGCTTGCGCGCAGGCACGGGTGCCCTTGGCGCTGGCCAATGCACGGCTCAACGACAAGTCGCTGCGCTCGGGTTTGCGCTTGTCGCTGCTGTCCCGTCCGGCTTACCGGGGCTTGTGTTTGGTGTTGGCGCAAAGCCCGGAAGACGCGGCCCGCCTTGGGCAATTGGGTGCCACGGTGCAGTCCGTGTTGGGCAACCTCAAGTTTGATGTGCAGCCCCAGCCCGATGCGTTGGCATTGGCCCAAGTCTGGCGTCAACCATGGCATCACCAAGGCACGCCTTGCCCGGTGGTCATGCTGGCCAGCACCCGCGAAGGTGAAGAGGCCATGTGGCTGCAGGCTTTGATGGCCAAGGCGGATCGCTTGGCCGCGTTCCGGGCGGCGGGCGTGGTCTGGTTGTTGGTGCCCAGGCACCCGCAGCGCTTTGACGAAGTCCACGATGGGTTGGCGGCGCAGGGTCTGAGCGTTGTGCGTCGCTCGAACTGGGACTTGGGCCAGCCGCTGCCTGTTGGTGCTGACAAGGTGCCCGTTTGGCTGGGCGACAGCTTGGGCGAGATGCCTGTTTATTTTCAAAGTGCCGACATGGCCTTGCTGGGCGGCAGTTTCATGCCTTTGGGTGGACAGAACCTGATCGAGGCCGCCGCTTTTGGCTGCCCGGTCATCATGGGGCCACACACCTTCAACTTTGCAGAGGCCGCCCAAAACGCCGAGCAAGCGGGGGCCGCAGCTCGGGTCAGTGACATGGATGGGGCGTTGGACCAGGCGATGGCTTGGTTGCGACAACCTCAAGAACTGGCGAAGGCCCGCCAAAAAGGATTGGATTTGGTGGCCCAAAGCCGGGGCGCTGCCAAGCGCTATGCCCAGGCCATCGCGGGACTGCTCTGAAGCCAGGCGTTCGTTGTCCCCCAGCGGCAGGGCGATGCTGGTTATTTTTGCAGCAAGCCGCTGACCGCCTGCAAATCCGCGTCTTGCAAAGTGCCGCTGGCCTGGCGCAGCCGCAACTGGCCCAGCAGCACATCGTGACGGGCTTTGGCCAGGTCGCGCTTGGTTTGGAACAGCTGGCTTTGGCTGTTGAGCACATCGATGTTGATCCGCACGCCCACCTGGTAGCCCAGTTTGTTGGCGTCCAAGGCGCTCTGGCTGGAGGCTTCGGCCGCCTGCAAAGCCTTGATCTGGCTCAGGCCAGATTGCACGCCATAAAAGGCGGTGCGGGTGGCTTGGGCCACGTTGCGCTGTGCAGCGTCCAATTCGTTGCGGGCTTTGTCTTGCAGAGCCACGGTTTCCAGGATGCGGTTTTGACTGGCTTGGCCGGTGTACAAAGGCATGTTGAATGCCACTCCGATGGTGGCGACATTGGTGTTGGGCTGCGTGAGTGCGCCGTTGCGGTAGCGCGTCAGGCCGTAGCTGGCGTTCAGGTCCACGGTGGGCTTGAGGGCGGCTTTGGCTTTGTCGATTTCCAGTTGAGCCACTTCAAGTGCAATGCGGGCCTGTGACAGGCTGGTGTTGTTGGTGTCGGATTGGGCCACCCATGAATCGATGGTCCCGCTGTGCAGACGGGCGATGTCGGCCTCGGCTTGCAAGCCCAGGGGCTTGACCTGGGCGGTGCCCACGGTTTGGTCAAGTGCCAGCCGTTTGACCTGCAGGTCGTTGTCGGCGGCGATTTCTTGCGCTGTGACCAGGTCAAAGCGGGCCTGGGCTTCACGCGTGTCGGTGATGGTGGCGGTGCCGACTTCGAAATTGCGCTTGGCCGCGGCCAGCTGTTCAGATACGGCTGTCTTTTGTGCCTTGACGAAGCTCAGGCTTTCTTGCGCCGTCAGCACGTCAAAGTAGGCTTGGCTGGTGCGGACCATCAGTTCCTGCTCGGCCGCTTTGAGCTGGGCCTGGGCCAAATCGACTTGCTTCATGCCTTGTGAAAAGCTGGCCAGGTTGGCTGGGCGATAAAGTGGTTGGCTGCCACTGACCGACAGGTTCAAGGTGCCAAACGCACCACTGCCCATGGAGTTGGATTGGTTGTCCAGGTTGGACTCGGACAGATTGCCCCCTAAGCCCGCTGTGGGCCGCAGCAAGGCTCTGGTTTGGTCGGCCTTGGCCACCGCGGCTTGGTACTGCGAACGCGCGGCCTTGAACGTGGCGTCGTGGCTTTTGGCCGCTTCGTACAGGGTGGCCAGGCTTTGGGCCTGTGCGGTGCCTGCAAAGGCGGTCATCAGGGCCAAAGTCAGGGGCAGGGTGCGCAGTTTCATGGCGTGTCTTTGTAAAAAATGGCGGTCCCACAGAGGGCCAAAAGCTGATTCAATAAACAGGGATGCTGGGGTCCACTTGCGCCGACCAGGCATGAATGCCGCCAGCCACATTGACCACCTCAAAGCCGTGCTGCATCAAGAAGCTGGCCACTTGCATGCTGCGCGAGCCGTGGTGACACAGGCAGGCAATCGGGCGGGTTTTGTCGAGTTCGTGCAAGCGTGCCGGAATGGTTTGCATGGGAATGTGCAGCAGGTCCATGCCTTCAGGCTGGGTGCTGGCGGTTTGCACTTCCCAGCCTTCGCGCACATCGAGCAAGACGGGGCGCTGGTCCTGTTGGCTGGCCCATTCAGCGATTTGGGCTGGATAGATTTGCTGCATGGGGCGTCTCAGAATTTAAAGCGTGAAGGCTCGATAAAGCCGGACAGGCGTGGTGCGTTGCAGTCCCACGGCTCGGTGGTGGTCCAGCTGTTGTCATGGGTGCGGCTAATCAGGGTGGCGCGCATCATCGGTTCGTCGCCCACGATCGCGGCGAGGCGGCCCCCCACAGAGAGTTGCTGCAACAAGGCTGCGGGCACTTCGGCCACGGAACCACTGATCAGGATCACGTCAAACGGACCGTCGCCGGCAGCGCCTTGGCTGCCATCGGCTGTGCGCACTTCAACGTTGGTCACACCGGCCCTTTGCAAGTTGGCTTGGGCCTGCGCGGCCAAAGCCGGGTCGATCTCCAGGCTCAGCACGTTGGCCGCCTGATGCGCCAACAAGGCGGCCATGAAGCCCGAACCGGTGCCGATGTCCAGCACCTTGTCGGTTTTTTGCACCCCCAGGTCTTGCAGCAACCGCGCCTGCACGCGCGGGGCGAGCATGACCTGGTGGGGCAGGGTGCCCAGCGGTATCTCCATGTCGACGAAAGCCAGGGCCTTGTGCGCCAGGGGCACAAAGTCTTCGCGGCGAACGGTGGACAGCAGCGCCAGCACTTGCGGGTCCAGCACTTCCCAAGGGCGGATTTGCTGCTCAATCATGTTGAAGCGGGCCTGGTTCAGATCCATTTTTCTTACTCCTGCGGGGGTCTTGGTCAAATAACCATTGATTTTAAGGGGCGCTTGTGTCCTGAGCCTGACGAGCTGGCGCAAGGCCTGCTTTGGCGCGCAACCATTGGGCCAGATCGTCCATGTAGCAGTACACCACCGGCACCACCACCAGCGTCAGCAGCGACGAGGTGATGACCCCGCCAATGACGGCCTGGCCCATGGGCGCGCGTTGCTCGGCGCCTTCGCTCAGCGCAAAGGCCAGCGGCACCATGCCAAAGATCATGGCCAAAGTGGTCATCAAAATCGGGCGCAGCCGCACCTTGGCCGCCAGCAGCAGCGCTTCGCTGCGCTCCAGGCCGTCCTCGCGGGCGCGGATGGCAAAGTCCACCAGCAAGATGGCGTTTTTGGTCACCAGGCCCATGAGCATGATCACGCCGATGAGGGAGAACATCGACAAGGTCGAGCGAAACGCCATCAGGGCCAGCACCACGCCGATCAGGGTCAGTGGCAGGGAGGTCATCAAAGCCAGGGGCTGCAGGAAGCTTTTGAACTGGCTGGCCAAGATCATGTAAATGAAGATCACCGCCATGGCCAGGGCCGACAAAGCGTAGCTGAAAGACTCGCCCATGTTTTTGGTCGAGCCACCAAAGCTGTAGCGGTAGCCGGGCGGCAGGTTCAGGCTGTCCATGGCTTTGCGAACATCGGCCGAGACCTCGCCTGCCGAGCGACCGAACACGTTGGCGTTGATGGCCACTTCGCGCATCATGTCGCGGCGGTTGATCTGGTTGGAGCCGGTGGTTTCGCTCACCTTGGCCACCTGGCCCAGGCGCACAATGCGTGGGCTGCCATCGGCGGCGGGTGCCACCAAGAAGGGCAATCGTTCTAGGTCTTGCGGGCTGTTGCGGGCCTCGGGTGACAGACGCACGTTCACGTCGTAGGTCTGGTCGTCGGGGGCACGCCAGTTGCCCACGGTTTGCCCCGCCACCAAAGTGCGCAAAGGACCCGCCAATTGCGCCGTGCCCAGGCCCAGGTCGGATGCCGCGTCGCGCAGCACCTCGACGCCGATGACGGGCTTGTTGGGTTTCACGCTGGAGTCCAGGTCCACCAGGCCGGGAATGTCACGCACCTTGGCCAAAGCCAGCAGCGCCAGGCGCTCCAGCTCTTTTTGATCCGGCCCTTGCAGCGAAAACTCGACTTGCTTGTTGCCGCCAATCGCATCGAGCAAACCGGCGTGGGTGACCGCAATGCCCGGCACCTGTTTCAGGCGCTCGCGCAGCACGGCCGACATCTGGTCGGCGTTGCGGTTGCGGTTTTTGCGGTCCACCAGACGGATGTACAGGTTGACGTTGTTCTTGCCCTGCGCGTTGGCGGTGTTGATGGTGCTGACGGTGTAGCGTACTTCTGGAAAGTCGCGCAGGATGGCCTCGACCTGACGGGTTTTGGCCTCGGTGGCTTCCAGCGAGGTGCCCACCGGGGTTTCGAATTTGACCGAGGTTTCAGAAAAATCAGCTTTGGGCACGAACTCGGTGCCCAGCAGCCGGACCATGAACACACTGGCCACAAAAATGCCCAGCGCCAGAAACACGGTGGACTTTTTGTGAACCAGCGCCCAGCGCAAAATGCCCTGATAGCCATCGGCCAGGCGCTCGGTGCCTCGGTCAAACCAGCCAGTCACGCGGCCAATGCTTTTGTCGTACCAGCTGACAGGCGCCTGGTTTTTGCCATGCGCGTCGATGGCCGGGTCGTGCCAGATGCTCGAGAGCATGGGGTCGAGCGTGAAGCTCACAAACATCGAGATCATCACGGCCGCCACGATGGTGATGCCGAACTCGTGGAAGAATTTGCCGATGATGCCTTCCATGAAACCGATCGGCAAAAACACCGCCACGATGGACAAGGTGGTGGCCAGCACGGCCAGGCCAATTTCTTGGGTGCCCTCCAAAGAGGCCTTGTAGGCGTTTTTCCCCATTTGCACATGGCGCACGATGTTCTCGCGCACCACGATGGCGTCGTCGATCAGCAGGCCCACGCACAGGCTCAGCGCCATCAGCGTGATCATGTTGATGGTGAAGCCGAACATCTGCATGAACATGAAGGAGCCGATCAAGGAGATCGGCAGTGTCAGGCCCGTGATGACCGTCGAGCGCCAGGAGTTCAGGAACAAAAACACGATCAGCACCGTGAGGATGGCCCCTTCGATCAGGGTCTGGCGCACGTTGTTCACCGATATGCGGATGGGCCGCGAGTTGTCGGTGATGGGCTCGAGCTTGATGCCCGGCGGCAGCTGGCCTTTCAGCTCGGCCACGGCCTTGATCAGGCCATCGACCACCTGGATGGTGTTTTCATCTTGCGACTTTTGCACCGACATCAAGAGCGTGCGTTGGCCGTTGTAGAGCGCCAGGTTTTCCAGCTCTTGTGCGCCGTCTTTCACCGTGGCCACTTGCGACAAGCGTATGGGGGTGCCGTTTTTGCGGGCCACGATGATGCGGCCAAAGTCCTCGGGCCTTTGCATGCGTGAGCTGATCTGCACCATGCGCTCTTGCTCCAGCGAGCGGATCGCGCCCACGGGCAAGTCCTGGTTTTCGTTGCGCACTGCGGCCACCACCTGCTCGGCGGTCACGCCCAAGGCCTCCATATTGGCCGGGTTCAAATACAGGTTAATTTCGCGTTTGCTGCCGCCCACCAAGGTGACCGAGCCCACACCACGCACGTTTTCCAGTCGCTTTTTCAGCACCTGCTCGGACCAATTGGTCAGCTCGACCGCGTTGAGCCGGTTGCCATCGGGAATGACCGCCAGCGACCACACGGCGCGGCTGGAAGGGTCAAAGCGCAGCACCCTGGGCTCTTTGACCTCGGTGCGCAGCAGGGGGCGCAGCGAGGCGACTTTTTCGCGCACATCTTCCGCCGCTTTGCGGCCGTCGATCTGCAACTGGAACTCCATGATCACCACCGACTGGTTTTCGTAGCTGCGGGAGGTCAGGGTGCTGATGCCGGCGATCGAGTTGACGCCTTCTTCGATCTTTTTGGAGACTTCGCTCTCCACGATCTCGGGCGAGGCCCCGGGGTATTCGGTGCTGATGACCACCACTGGGAAGTCGATGTTGGGGAATTGATCGACTTTGAGGCGCTGGAACGAGAAGATGCCCATCACCACCAGGGCCAACATGACCATGGTGGCAAACACCGGGTTTTGCAAACTGACGCGGGTGAACCACATGTTGTCAACCCTGTTATTTCGCTGCGCTGGCAGGGGTGGCCGTTGCCGTGAAGCGGACTTGCACCCCTTCGCGCACCGCCCCCACGCTGCCCGACAGCACCTGCGTACCTTCGGCCACGCCGGTCACGGCCACCAGACTTTGCTGCTCGCCCTCGCTGCGCTCAGCGGTCCGCACTGTGATGTGCACAAGCTTGCCGTCCTGCACCACCTGCACATAGGGCTGCGGTTTGTCGGTGCGCACGCTGCTCACAGGAACAGCCAGCACTTGCAGGCTTTGAGTGCCCAAGCTGCCCTGGGCAAACAGGCCTTGGCGCAAGCCTTCGCGGCCTTGGATGCCCAAGTAAACCAAGACGCTGCGGCTGCCCGTTTGGGCGCTGGGGTTGATGCGCAAGACTTTGGCCGGCACCGGCTGGGCCACGCCTTCCACTTGCAACTGCGCTGTCATGCCTACCCGCACGCGGCTGGCGTCTTCGGCCGTCAGGGCGGCTTCCATCTCCAGTTGCGAGAGGTTGATCACCTCGACCAGCCGGGCCTCAATGGCCACGCGCTCGCCAGGCTGTGCCAGGCGCTGCGCCACCACGCCCGTCAGGGGCGAGCGCAGCGTGGCGTCGGCCAGTGACTTGTCGGCCAGGTCCAGCGCCGCCAGTGCCGCCGCGTGCGTGGCCTTGGCCCCGTTCAGGCTGGCCTGGGAGTTGAGCAGGGCGGTTTGCGAAATGAAGCCTTGGTTCACCAGGGCCTGGTTGTTGTCAAACTGGCGCTGGGCAATGTCCACCTGGGCTTTGGCCGAATCGGCTTGCTGCTGAGCCTGGCGCACGCGCGCCTGGTACTCGCTGGGTTCAATGCGGGCGATCACCTGGCCAGCTTGCACGCGGTCGCCTTCGCGCACGCTCAGTTCTTGCAGCTCACCGGCCACACGGGCCTTGACCACGGCGCTTTGGGTGGCCTTGAGGGCACCTGATACGGCGATGCCCAAGCTCAGGGTTTGGGTCTGGGCGGTGAACACGTCGGAGGCGGCCAGCTCGATGCTGGGCAACGCGGCGGCTGTGAGCGCTGTCGGGGCTTGGGCAGTCTGGCGCTGGCTGGCCCAGCGGGCACCGCCGGCAACGAGGGCGCCCACAGCCAAGGTCGAGAGGATCCAGAGGGTTGATTTTTTCATGATGAGACGGGTGTGATCCGGTGAAGATCAGGGTTTCGACAGGCCTCGGGCCAACAATTGTGCGTGCTGCGAGATGAAGGCTTCCGGGTCAATTTGCTCATGGCTGGGGCAACACGGCCCCATGGAGTGCTTCCACATGACCAAAAACAGCAGAGGGGACATGACCGAGTGCAGCGCCAGTTCCACATGGACGGCGCGGAACTCACCTCGGTCAATGCCGCGCTGCAAGGCGCTGCGCACCAAAGCGTGGGCGGGCGTGATGACTTCGGTGCGAAAAAAATCAGCCAGGTCTGGAAAGTTGTTGGCCTCGCTCATCACGAGTTTGGAAATGCCCGAGGCCTTGGTCGCGCCGTAGCGCCGCCACCACTGCAGCATCATCCATTCGATCAATTCGCTGCTGCTGCCCTGAAACTGTGCCACTTCAGCCGCGCCCTGGGCCACGGGCCCCACCACGTTCTCGCGCACCACGGCCTTGAACAGGTCTTCCTTGCTGGGAAAGTACAAAAACAGCGTGCCCTTGGACACGCCGGCCCGCAAGGCCACCTCTTCCACGCGGGTGGCGGCAAAGCCTTTTTCCACAAACAAGTCCAAAGCCGCCTCGAGCAGCTCGCCCGGGCGGTCTTGTTTGCGGCGTTCGCGTTTGTGGGGGAGGAGGGGGTCGGTGGGGATCAATGGATGAGCTAATGACTGACTGGTTATTAATGTACGCCTTTGGCAGGCCTGTCGTCAAGCGGTAGACCTTTGGGTTGTGTTCATGCATGGTTTTTGTAGGTCGGTGCCTTCAGGTCCGACATCTTTGTCGCTCCATCGCCTCTTGAAAATGTCGCTTCGCTATTTGAAGAAACGTCGGACCGTAAAGGCCCGACCTACTGGAAAACGCCTGTCCACGGAGGCGAGCAACAAAAAAGGCTGCCGTTTGGCAGCCCGTTTTGTCTTTGAAAGCCAAGCCTCAGTTCGAGAAAGCAGGAATCCCGGTGATGGCACGGCCCAAAATCAAAGCGTGCACATCGTGCGTGCCTTCGTAGGTGTTGACCACTTCCAGGTTCACCAGGTGGCGGGCCACGCCGTATTCGGCGCTGATGCCGTTGCCGCCCATCATGTCGCGCGCCATGCGGGCGATGTCCAGGGCCTTGCCGCAGCTGTTGCGCTTGAGGATGGAGGTCAGGTCCACAGAGGCGGTGCCTTCGTCCTTCATGCGGCCCAGGCGCAGGCAGCCTTGCAGGCCCAGGCTGATTTCGGTCAGCATGTCGGCCAGTTTCTTTTGGATCAGTTGGTTGGCAGCCAAGGGGCGGCCAAACTGCTGGCGGTCCATCACGTACTGGCGGGCGCGGGTGTAGCAGTCTTCGGCAGCGCCCAGGGCACCCCAGGCGATGCCGTAGCGCGCGCTGTTGAGGCAGGTGAAGGGGCCTTTCAAGCCGCGCACTTCAGGAAAAGCGTTTTCTTCAGGGCAGAACACTTCGTCCATGACGATCTCGCCGGTGATCGAAGCGCGCAAGCCGACCTTGCCGTGCACTGCCGGGGCGCTCAGGCCTTTCCAGCCTTTTTCCAAAATGAAGCCACGGATCTGGCCGCCGTCGTCCTTGGCCCAGACGACGAACACGTCGGCGATGGGGCTGTTGGTGATCCACATCTTGGCGCCGGACAGGCTGAAGCCGCCAGGCACTTTCTTGGCGCGGGTGATCATGCTGCCGGGGTCGGAGCCGTGGTTGGGTTCGGTCAGGCCAAAGCAGCCGATCCACTCGCCACGCGCCAGTTTGGGCAGGTATTTTTGTTTTTGGGCTTCAGAGCCAAAGTCGTTGATGGGCAACATCACCAGTGACGACTGCACGCTCATCATGGAGCGGTAGCCCGAATCCACGCGCTCAACTTCGCGCGCCACCAGGCCGTAGCAGACGTAGTTCAGGCCCGCGCCGCCGTATTGCTCGGGGATGGTGGCACCCAACAGGCCCAGCTCGCCCATCTCGCGGAAGATGGCCACGTCGGTGGTTTCATTCAAAAAGGCATCGGTCACGCGGGGCAGCAGGCGATCTTGGCAGTAGGCGCGGGCGGCTTCTTGCACTTGACGCTCGTCGTCGGTCAGTTGTGCGCTGAGCTGAAAGGGGTCTTCCCAGCTGAAGGTGTTTTTGGTGGTGGCCATGGTGGATGTCTCCGTGAAAAAATCTTGCAGCTGATTGTCAGGCCGAGATGAATAGTTGTCTAATATTGATTGCCTATACATCAATACATTATTTTAATTCATGGAATTCCGTCACCTGCGCTATTTCCTCATGCTGGCCGAAGAGCTGCACTTCGGCCGTGCGGCCCAGCGCCTGTCCATCTCGCAGCCGCCGCTCAGCCTGAACATTCAGCAGCTCGAAGCCTCGGTGGGGGCGCAGTTGTTCACCCGCAACAGCCGGGGTGTGCAGCTCACGGCGGCGGGCCAAGCTTTTGTGCCCGCTGCCCGGGCCTTGCTGGCGCAGGCCAGTGCCGCAGCGCGGGAGGCACGCGATGTGGCCGAGGGCCAGTCGGGCCAGCTGCACATCGGTTTTGCCGGGACCATGTTGTATTGCGGCCTGCCGCAAATCTTGAGCCGCTTTCAAAGCAGCCACCCGCGTTTGCGTCTGGTGCTGCGCGAGCTGAGCTCGTCCGAGCAGCTGTCCGACTTGTTGCGCGAGCGCCTGGATGTGGGCTTTGTGCACACGCCCCGGGTGCCGCCGGGTTTCGAGCAGATTTTGGTGGCCAGTCAGCCCTTGGTGGCGTGTTTGCCTGCCAGCCACCCGTTGGCGGGCGCGGCCAGCATCGGCCTGGGGGAACTGGCGGGGCAAGACCTGGTGGTGGTGTCCCGCACGGTGTCGCCCGATTACCACGAACGCATCGTGATGCTGTGCGAGCAGGCCGGTTGGATGCCACAGGTGGTGCACGAGCTGCGCCATTGGCTGAGTGTGGTGTCCTTGGTCTCGCAAGGCCTGGGTGTGGCGCTGGTGCCGCAGGCCCTGCAGCAGTCGGCGCTGGCGGGTGCGGTGTTTGTGCCGCTGCGTGATGTGGATGTGCGCTACGACACGCGCTGCCTGTGGCGCAGCGACCGAGACCAGGCGGCGCTGGGGGACTTTGTGCAAGCGGTGCAGGGCGGGCTGCTGCCCCACGGATAATTCAAACCTCTTCAACAAGGAACCCACATGACCCAAACCCTGATCTTAGGCGGCGGCTGCTTTTGGTGCACCGAGGCGGTGTACGTCAAGGTGCGCGGCGTGACCGATGTGGAGTCGGGCTACTGCAACGGCCAAACCGTGGCCCCCACGTACGAGCAGGTGTGCTCCGGGCGCACCGGGCACAACGAAGTGGTCAAGCTCGAATACGACCCCGAACTGGTCAGCACCCGCGAGTTGCTGGAAATCTTCTTTGTCATCCACGACCCGACCACGCTGAACCGCCAGGGCAACGACGCGGGTACGCAATACCGCAGCGGCATCTACTTCACCACGCTCGAGCAGGCCGAAGAGGCGCGGGCGATGGTCGCCGAGTTGACGGCTGCTCGTGCTTTTGGTCAGCCCATCGTGACCGAGGTGCTCGCCTTGGCCAACTACAGCACGGCCGAGGAGTACCACCAAGACTTTTTTGAGCGAAACCCTTACCAGGGCTACTGCATGGCGGTGGCCGCGCCCAAGGTGAGCAAATTCAAAAAGACGTTTGCGCGTCTGGTGCGTGAGTGACAATGTCCGCTGTCGGACTCGGTCGATGCCCGATCTGAAGCGCGTCTCCACAAAGTCCATCACCCAAAGAAAAACCATGTACAAAATTGCCTTTTTGCTTGTCGCCATGAGCATGTCCTGGGCCGCCTTGGCCCAACACAGCAACAAAGAAGTCCAGGAAGACATTGCCCGACACCGCGCCATGGCCGAGGCCCACGAGGCGGCGGCCAAATGCCTGGAGTCCGGCAAAAAGCCGGCCCAGTGCACCAAAGACCTGCAAACCGCCTGCAAGGGCTTGGCGCTGGGCAAATACTGCGGCATGAAGCACGCGCATTGATCTGCTGCTGCCCACTGAGCCTGTCATGAGTTTTCCGCGCGCTTGCCTGCCCCGCTGGCTGAATATCCTGCTGGTGGTGGCCTTGTTGTGGGCCCCACTTTGGGGACATTTGCATGGCATTGAGCATGGCATTGAGCCCGGGACCCGGCAGGCACTCACGGCCCCTGTTGAGCCGAATGAGGCGCATGAGGCGCATGAGGCGCATGAGGCGCATGCGCATGCTGAGCATGTGCAAGATCAACATCGGCACGAAGGGCATTCAGACGCCCTGGGCCATGAGGCCGACTCCGATCTGTGCCGTGTGCTGGATCACCTGTCCCAAGCCGAACGCCTGATTGCATCGAACGCACCGGGCTTGGCCCCGATGGTGGCCATGGCGCCCCCCATCATTCGTGCAGATTCGTATTCTGACCAGCACCTCTGGTCCCCGGCGCAGGCCCGTGCGCCGCCTGCGCTGATTTGAACCCCTGATCCTGTTGAGCTGTCTTTCCGTCTTGGACGGAAGGCGCTTGCTTGTTCCTGTTTTTCAAATCAAATCGTCATGACACATTCATTTCAGCTTTCGGCCTTGGCTTATGCCTGCTTGGCCACTTTGTCTTTTTCAAATGTTTGGGCGCAAAGCGCCGCACCGGGTGTGCCCGGTGAAATCGTCATCACCGGTAACCCATTGGGCCGCGACAGCACCACCGTGCCCGTGAGCTCCTTGGGCCGTGCCGACCTGCTCGAACGCGGGCAAAGCACTTTGGGTGAAACCCTGAACGGCTTGCCCGGTGTATCTAGTACCTATTTCGGTCCCAACGCCAGTCGACCCGTCATCCGCGGACTGGATGGCGACCGCATTCGGGTGTTGAACAACAGCGCCTCCAGCCTGGACGCCTCGGCGCTCAGCTACGACCACGCGGTGCCGCTGGATGTCTTGTCCACCGACCGCATTGAGGTTTTGCGCGGCCCAGCCGCCTTGCTCTATGGTGGCAGCGCCGTGGGCGGCGTGGTCAACGTGATCGACAACCGCATCCCGCGTGCACCGGTCTCGGGCGTGTTGGGCAAAGCCCAGCTGCAAGCAGGCACAGGCAACGACGAGCGCAGCGTCGCAGGCTTGGTCGAGGCGGGCAACGAGCGTTTTGCTTTGCACCTGGACGGCTTTGACCGCCGCACAGGCGATGTGCGCGTGCCGGTATCTCTGGCGTGCGAGAAACCCGACTCGCCTGCCCATGCCCGCCGCATTTGCAACTCCGCCAGCCAATCCCGGGGCGGCGCATTCGGGGCCAGTACCTTTTGGGACCACGGGTTTCTGGGCGCATCGGTCAACACCTACCAAAGTGATTACGGTACTGTGGCCGAAGACCAGGTGACGATAGGCATGAAAACCACGCGCTATGCCGTGGAGGGCCAGGTGCGCCAACTGCCGGGTTGGTTTGAAAGCGTCAAAGCCCGCTTAAGCCACACCGATTACCAGCACACCGAGTTTTTCAACGGCGGGCCTGAAACCGTTTTTTCAAACAAGGGGCAAGACCTGCGCATCGAGGCGCGCCATCGCACGCTGGCCGGTTGGCAAGGCGTGCTCGGCGTGCAGACCGAATCCAGCCGCTTTTCTGCGGTGGGTGATGAAGCCTTTGCGCCCTTCAGCCGCACGCGCAGCCAAGCGCTGTTTGTGCACGAAGAGCTGCCCACCACCTGGGGGCAAGTCACGGCCGGGGCCCGTTGGGAGTCGGTGCGCGTCGAATCCTTGGGCAACCCCGAGCTGGACCGTTTTGACGAGGGCATCGGTGCCAAAAAATTCACCCCCTTCAGCGTGGCCGCTGGGGCGGTCTTTAAGTTGTCGCCCACCTGGTCTTTGACCGGCAATGCGGCCTTGACTCAGCGTGCGCCCAAAGACTATGAGTTGTTTGCCAATGGGCCGCACCTGGCCACCAACGCTTGGGAAATCGGTCACAAAGACCTGGGTTTGGAAAAGTCCAAGAGCCTTGATGGTGGTTTGGCGTGGAAGTCGGGCCCGAACCGCATGGTCGTGACAGCATTTGCCAGCCAGTTTGCCAATTACATTGGCTTGATGAACACGGGCGAGTACCGGGACGAAGAGGGCGAACGCGTCGGACCTGAAGCAGCTGATGATGAGGGTGTTTTGCCATTACAGCTTTACCAAGGCGTGAGGGCCAAATTCCAGGGCCTGGAAGCCAGCGGCCGTCAGCGCCTTTGGCAGGGCGCTTCGACACTCGATCTGGACTGGCGGGCCGACACGGTGCGCGCCACCCGCAGCAGCACAGGTGAGCCCCTGCCGCGCATCTCGCCCATGCGTGTGGGTGCGACTTTGGTGCACGGCCAAGGCCCTTGGAGCGCCAAGCTGGGTGCCGACTGGCATGCCGCGCAAAACCGCGTGCCCGATGGCAGCGTAGCCACCGGCGCTTACACCTTGGTCAACGCCAGCGTGTCTTACCGCCAGAAGCTGGACAACACGGTGTTGAACTGGTTTGCCCGCCTGGACAACCTGACCGATCAGCTGGCCTACAGCGCCACCTCCATCCTGACCAGCACGGCTTTTGGCAAGTCGCCTTTGCCGGGGCGCAGTTTCAAGCTGGGGGTTCAGGCCAGCTTCTGAGGGCCCGCGTGACGTCGCCCAAGGTGGTGGCGCTACGTGGTTTCCTCTGCTGAAGGGCTCTGCCAGAACGGGATAATCCAGCCATGAACCTTGATCATCCCGTCTTGTCATCCCTTTTGCCCGTGGTGCTGCTCATCTTGATGGGCTTTGTCGCGGGCAAGGCCAAACTGGTGCAAGGCGAGTCGGTGCGCGATTTGTCCAACCTGGTGTTTCTGGTGCTGACGCCAGCGCTGCTGTTTCGCACCATGAGTTCGGTGCACCTGGAGCGCCTGGACATGCGCCCGGTGTTCCAATACTTTTTGGTGGCGGCGGTGCTGTTTTTTGCCATGTTGTTCGCCTACGGTCGCGATTCGCGCGCTTCGGTGTTGGCGTTGGCGGGCATCTTCAGCAACACCTTGATGATCGGTGTGCCCCTGGTCGGCCTGGCCTATGGTGAGGCGGGGCAGGTTCTGTTGTTCACCCTCATCTCCTTGCATGCATTGGTGCTGCTGACCATGGCCACCGTGGTGCTGGAGTTGCAAATGGCCAGCGAGCAAGCCGCTGCTTCTGGCCAAAAAGGCCAACTGTGGCGCACCGTCGGGCAGGCCATCCGCAGCGCGGTATTGCACCCAGTGCCTTTGCCCATCATCGTGGGCCTGCTGTATGCGCAAACTGGCTGGGGCCTGCACCCGGTGCTGGACAAACCCTTGCAATTGTTGGGCAGCGCCTTCGGCCCCATCGCACTGGTGCTGGTGGGCATCACGTTGTCACAAACCCCCGTGGGCAAAAACCTCTCAGCAGTTGTGCGGTTGTCTTTGGTCAAGACCGTTTTGCACCCTGTTCTCATGCTGGCTGTGGGTTGGGCCTTGGGCATGCGCGGGCTGGCCTTGTCGGTGATGGTGGTGGCCGCCGCTTTGCCCATTGGGGCCAACGTGTTTTTGTTCTCTCAGCGCTATCACAAGGAAGAAGACACCGTCACTGCTGCCGTGGCCATCTCCACGCTGATGGCCCTGTTGGGCATCTCTCTGGCCATGGCCTTGCTGCCCTTGTTGCCAACCTGATTCAAGCAAGACATCCGAGCGGATCGCCGTCTGGCGCTGGTTCGTCGTGCCTGTTTCAGGGCGCCAGTCGCTCGCGCAGCCATTCATCGCCGACTTGCGTGTAACGCAACCGGTCATGCAAACGGCTTTTTCGGCCTTGCCAAAACTGCCATTGGTCGGGCACCAAGCGGTAGCCGCCCCAGTGGGGTGGGCGGGGTGGCTGCAGCATGAATTGCGCCGCATATTTGGCGGCGTTGGTCACCAGCACGGTGCGCCCATCGATCACCTGGCTTTGTGGTGATGCCCATGCGCCGATGCGTGAGTCGAGCGGACGGCTGTGGAAGTAAGCGTCGCTTTCTTCGGTCGAGACTTTTTCGACCCGGCCTTCGATGCGCACCACGCGCTCGAGCTCGACCCAATGGAACTGCAGCGCCGCAAAGGGGTTGCCCGCCAGCTCTTGGCCTTTTTGGCTGTCGTAATTGGTGTACCAGACGATGCCGCGCGCGTCACAGCCTTTGATCAGTACCACCCGCGTGCTGGGGCGCAGGTTGCTGGCCACGGTGGCCAGCGTCATGGCGTTGGGTTCGGGCACTTCGGATGCAATGGCCTCTTGTAGCCATTGCTCAAATTGAGCCAATGGGTTGGCGTGCGAGGCGTTCTCGTTGAGCTCTGCTTTTTCGTAGCTCTTGCGCAGGTCGGCAATGTTCATGGTGCAAGTATATGGACTCAGTCGGCGTGGCGCAGCAAAGCCGCCAAGGCCCGGTCTTCGATGCCATGGGCTTGCAGGCTGCGGTAGGTCTGCAAGGCATAGTCCAGCGTGGTGCCAAAGCGGCCGCAAGCCTGCTCAAAAATTTGCCGATAGCGCTCGGCTGGCAAATGCCCCGTGTAGCTGGGGCTGCTGCGCGGCAGGGTAAAGGCCAAAGCCCGTACTGTGCCTTGTGGGGTGGCACAAGGCAGCCAGCTGGGGGTGTAGATGTCCATGGGCATTTCCCGCTCCCACAACCGCACCAACACCGCGTCGGCCTGGTCTCGGGCCACCCGGTAGACCACGCCTTGGCAACTGCCGCCGGGCAACAAGGCAAACACCAGACCTGGGCACTCGGGGCTGCCCCGGTTCAGGCGGCTCCACATTTTCAGGGCGCGGTGCCAGCCCCAAACGCGTGAGAGGTGCTGCTCCTGGGCTTCGAACTCGGGTCGCCACAGCAGCGAGGCATAGCCAAATACCCACAGATCCTGGCCGGCGGTTTGCGCCCGGAAGTGGTCGAGCAAATCGCCCTTGAAGTGCGTGGGTGTCATGTCAGTGGCGGGTGCCCGGGTTGTGTCGGCGTGGGTGTCAGTCATGTGCAACGAGCCCCTATTAGAATATGAGCATTATTTTCGGAGAAAAAACCCATGTCGACCCAAGAAGATGACAACCAACCCGTGGCTTTGGCCGTTGTTGCGGCAGCAGTCTTACTGACCGTAGGCCTGGCCGTCGGCGTTGGCATTGCCAAAAGCAAAAAAGCCGCAGCGCCAGCGGCAGTGACAGCGCCAGCAGCCCAAGCTTCTGCGCCAGCAGCTGACGCATCAGCGCCTGCAGCGGACGCTTCTGCCGCGCCTGCTGCCGCGAACGCCTCTGCTGCCAAGTGAGACGTCTCGGGCCTGAAAAAAACCCGCTCCGGCGGGTTTTTTTACGGCTCTCAGCTGTCGTCTGCAAGTTGTACCCTGTCTGTAACTTGCCAAACGCGCTAAAGCAGGGGAACGCGGTTACCATCGGTCATGTAATTTAGTTACCACGCCACCGCAGGCGTCAAAACATGACTATTCACCCCACTTTGGTGGCCGTCACCGCCCGCATCGCCGAGCGCAGCCGCCCGACCCGCCAGGCCTATTTGCAGCAAGTCGAGGCAGCGGCCAGCCAAGACCCCGGTGCCCAGCGCCTGGGATGCGCCAACGTGGCTCATGCCTTTGCCGCCATGCCTGAGGGCGACAAGAGCCGCGCCACCGCCCTGGACAAGATCAAAGTGGTGGCCCCGCGCGCGCCCAACATCGGCATCGTCAACGCTTACAACGACCTGCTGTCGGCCCATGCGCCGCTGCAGCATTACCCCGACCTGATCAAAGACGAGGCCCGCAAGCAGGGCGCCACCGCCCAGGTGGCCGGGGGCGTGCCCGCCATGTGCGACGGCGTGACGCAAGGTACGCCCGGCATGGAACTGAGCCTGTTCAGCCGCGATGTGATCGCCATGGCCACGGCCGTGTCGCTCAGCCACGATGTGTTTGACGCGGCGCTGATGCTGGGCGTGTGCGACAAGATCGTGCCGGGTTTGCTCATTGGCGCTTTGCAGTTTGGCCATTTGCCAACGGTGTTTGTGCCTGCTGGCCCCATGACCAGTGGTCTGTCCAACAACGAAAAATCCAAGGTGCGTGAACAAGCCGCTCTGGGCCTGGTCGGCCGAGCCGAATTGCTGGAAGCCGAGTCCAAGGCCTACCACGGCGAAGGCACCTGCAC
>CAMDFT010000043.1 GCA_945897795.1 Limnohabitans sp. Rim8
CAGGGCCTGTGGGCAGGCTGGCGGCCTTGAGGCTGCGGGCGCACAGGCGCTGCAAATCATCATCCAAAGATGTTGCGGTTTTGGCTTCGATCAGCTGGAAATGCACGCCGGTGTAACCCAGGCCGTTGAGCAGGTTTTGGGCCACGGCCATTTGTTCCGTGAGCGCAGCGCGGTATTGCGGCGCTTCTTCGGCGGTGATGAGCACCATGACCTGGCGTGCGCCATAAGCCACGGCCGACAGCCACAGCTCCATGCCCACGCTGGCCGTGTGCCACAGGGCCACGGGCATCACGCGTGCAGGCACGCCTTGCATGACGCCCAGCTGCGCACCGCGGCCCAACTCGTCGATCAGCGCCTGGCCTTTGTCTTGGCTGTGCAAAAGCAAAGCAGCATCGCGCCCGCCAGCGGCTTGGTAGGCGGACAGCAGTGCGCGGATCTTGGCACCCTGCTCTGCCGGGCGCGGGTAGGCATAGGTCAGCGCGCCAGTAGGGCAAGCCGTGGTGCACGCGCCGCAGCCCACACACAGATTGGGGTTGACCACGATTTGCTGGCGGCTTTTGTCTGAGCGCACGGCTTCGGCCGAACAGATGTCAATGCAGGCGCTGCAGCCGACTTGTTCGTTGCGGCTGTGTGCGCACAGCTTTTGTTTGTAGGCAAAAAAGCGGGGCTTTTCAAATTCACCCACCAGTTCGCGCACCTTGAGCAGAGTTTGCAGGTCTTGCCCATCCCAGCGGAAGTAACCCTGCGGCAAGGCGTGTGATGAGAAGGTGGGCGAAGCCTTGTCGCCTCGCAAGTCCAAGACCACATCAAAACGCTCGGTTTGCGGACGTGCGTCGCGGCTGAAATCGATGGCGCCTGCGGCTTCGCACACCTTGACGCAGTCGCGGTGCGAGGTGCAGCGTGACAGGTCCACCTGGTAATCGAGGCCAATGGCCTGCTCGGGGCAAGCGGCCACGCAGGCGTTGCAGCGGGTGCACAGGTCCAGGTCAATCGGGTTGCTGGCGTCCCACGACACCTCGAATGCCCCCAACCAGCCCTTGAGGCTTTGCAGGCGACCGGCCACGACTGGAAAGCGCCGCTCCTGGCTGCCCCCGGCATTGCCCGGGCCTTGCGCAAAAATCGTGACCTGCATCGCATCGGCCAAAAAGCTGGCGGCGCGTTCGGCGGCATCCACTGCACCGATGATGAGCACGCGGCCTTCGCTTTTGTAAGTGACGGTGGCCACCGGTTCGGGTTCGGGCAGGCGTGCAGCCGCCAGCAAGGCGGCCATTTTGGGTGTGGCGTGCGCGGCTTCTTTACCCCAGCCACCGGTCTCGCGGATGTTGACAAAGCGGATGGGCGAAATCGCACCTTCGGTTTGCTCGGCCAGTTCACTGAACAAGCGTTTTTCTTGGGTGCAGGCCACCACCACGGTCTCGCCGGTTTTCACGGCTTTCTGGAATTGCCCAGCCTCACGGCGGCACAAGGTGGTGTGCAGCGTCAGGTCTTCACCCAGTGCTTGGCCCAGAGCTTGGGCTTGCAGGGGCATGGTTTGGTTGCAGTTGCAAATCAGGGTGGTCATGTTCGGGGTGCGCGTTGACGTGGGGCAGCAGCACGGGGCTGGCCGGTCCTGCCAAATCGGGCAGGGATGGCGGCGACTGTGCCACAACTGGCGAGCCTTTCGGGGCCGCAGGACTTTGCACAGGGTTTTCACGGGGGCCTGCAGCAGGACTGACAGCAGGCAACAGGTGCTCTGCCTTGGCCGCAGTGTTGGTCGCCGCTTCATCAGGTTTGTCAAACAAACCCAACAGTTGCGCACCCACCATTTTTTGCAACATGCCCGCAGGCATGGGGTCGGGCGTGTTGTAGTCGCCAATGTAGATGTCGAGCCCGTCCATCACATTGAAATGCGGGTCGGTGAAGAGCTTTTTCATGGCCACATTGCGCACATCGGCGGTCACGCCGGGCCGCATGAAAGGCTGAAAATCCGAGTTCGGCGTCAAGGCGCGCGCATCGTCCAAGCTGGGCAAAGGCTTGGCGGGCAACTCGCCTGATTTCGCTTCGCTTGCCCCTGAAGCAAGCTCTTGGGGCCCAACCTTGGAACTTTGTAACGATTGGGACGATCCAGTCAATTCAGACGACTCGACCGGACTCGCCGGGATGGCAGGTTCGGCCACCGGCAAGCCCTTGGCCACGGCTTGCTTGCGCTGCGACCAGCGGCTGAAAAAGTGCTCGCTCATGGGCCTTGCCTCCCGCCCTTGCGCTTGTCCACGGTGCTGACCGAGGCGGGCTGACCAAAGCGGTCGGTCAGGCCCTGAAAGCTTTGCGGGCGCTGCCGGCGCTTGACTTCGGGCACATAAAAGGCGTCGGTGAAGGCCTGCAATCGGGCCACCACTTCGGGCGAGGCGGGGACGTTTTCCACGGTTTCCTGGGCATCGAGCCAGCGACCCGCGTCGTGGTAACTCAGGCTCAGGGCCTGGGGCACGGCCTGCTCCTGCTGGCCATCCACCCCATCTTGCAAACGCCACATGACAAAGAAGCTGGGGGTAGGCGAGGTGAGGTTGAGCCAATAGCCTTCGGCATCGTCACTGAACAGCTCCAGCCGCCAAGCGGGGTAGAGCCACAGGGCCTCGTCATCGGTCTGCCGCAGGCAGCGCGGGGTCTGGCCAAAGCCGGCCTCTTGCGGCACCACATCGGCCAACACCCAGCGGTGAGACTGCCAACGGGCCATGGCCCCTTGTACGGCTTCGCGGCGCATCAGCACCGCCATTTCAGACACGACATGAACAGACATTGGGCTCTTTCTTTCAGCGGGGCTTGCCCCTTGATCAACCCAGCATGGTTTCGTGCAGCAAGGGTAAACGCAAAGTGAAAACTGTGCGCAGACCGGGCTCGGACTGGAAGGTCAGGCGACCGCCGTGCATCTCGACGATAGAACGGCTGAGCCACAGTCCCACGCCCATGCCTTGCGACTTGGAGGTTTTGAACAGGCTGAACACATCTTCCACACGCTCAGGCGCGATGCCTGGGCCATTGTCTTCCACCTCCAGGTGCAACTGATCACCCACAACCTTGCCCCGTATGCGCAGCTCAGGCTTGACACTCCCGGACTCGGTCAGCGCATCGATGGCGTTGTTGAGCAGGTTCAAAACGACTTGTTGCAACTGCGTGGCATCGCCATGCACGCGCAAGTGGGGATCCCATTCGACCGTCCAGCCAATGTCGGCATGTTTCATTTTCGACTGAACCAAGTCCAGCACATCCTGCACCACCTCGTTCAGTTTCAAAGCCGTGTACTCGCCTTTGCTCATGCGAAACAAATTGCGCAGTTTGCGGATGATTTCGGCCGCACGCTGCGTGTCGTGAACGACGGCGCTGGCCACCTGGCTGAGAAACGCCAAATTGGGCGTTGACCGCTCGCGTTCAGCCTCTTCCAATTTGGCTTGCAAAAGTTCGGCGTGCAGCAAGTTGGCCGTGAGCGGCTGGTTCAGTTCGTGCGCAAAACTGGCCACCAGTGCCCCCATGCCCGCGCTCTTGTTGGACAAGGTCAGCTGCCGGATGATCTCTTCGCGCTCGGTCAACAAGGCAATCAGATCCTGGGCGTGTTGCACGGCCGAAGCTGCATGCTCATGCTGGCGTGCCAGTTGCTGCTCCATGGCGATTTTTCTGCGGTGGTCCTGGTCCACAAAAATCTGCATGAACCCCACACACAGCAGCATGATGGCCGTGAATTGACCGATGAACACCAAGGCGTGATCCCAGGAGTGTTCGTACAGATCTTCGGCCCCAACGCCCGCGATCATGGCCAGCGCCTTGACACCCAAGGTCACCGACAAAATCAAGCCCGCCCACATCACCGAATCTGCGCCCTTTTTGTCGTGGGTCAGGGCAATGCGCTTGCCGGCAAAAAAGTACTCCAAACAAATGAGGGCATAAAAAACATAAAACACCAGCATGATGGTGCTCTCGGGTGAACCCGAAAATTGCAAGCCATAGCTGAGCGCCAAAAAGGCCACGTTCGCCCCACCCGAGGCCCACAGCCACATGGGCGATGCCGGGCCGTTGAGTGAGCGCAAAGCCACTTGGCGGCCCCAGTTGCCTGCCGTCATCAGAAACAGCCCCACCACCACCACCACATCGGTGCTGAGCCAACCCCGGCTGCCCAGCACACACAAACCCAGCGCACTGAAAATGCCCGAAACACTCCACATGACCACCACCGGACTGCGAAAGCGCGCCAGCCCATACCAAATGGCCGCATGCAGCATCAGGTACAAAAAAGCATCCATCCAGAAGATGGTTTGCACATTCAAAATCAAATCAGCCTCCTTGGCCAGATCGGACAGCCCAACGCGGACGCAGCCGGATCACCGGCCCACGGGCGCAAACAGCTGCCGATTATGCGTTCACCGGGGTTGCCGCTTCAATCCGCACGGCGCAGTATTTGAATTCCGGGATCTTGCCAAACGGGTCCAGCGCCGCGTTGGTCAGCAAATTGGCCGCTGCTTCCTGATAAGCAAAGGGGATGTACACCGTGCCCAGCGGCGTGCCATCGTCCTGGCGCAGCTGCAACAGCACCTCGCCGCGCCGCGAGGCAATGCGCACAGGCTGCCCGGCCTGCAAACCCAGCCGCCGCAACTCGCTGCCGTGCATCGAGGCCGTGGCCGCAGGCTCCAGCGCATCGAGCACAGTGGCCCGGCGTGTCATGCTGCCGGTGTGCCAATGCTCCAGTTGCCGCCCGGTGATCAGCACCATCGGGTACTCGGCATCGGGTTGCTCGTTGGCCGGGATCAGGCTGGCAGGCACCAGGCGCACGCGGCCGTCGGCGGTGGGAAAGTGGTCATGAAAGACGATGGGCTGGCCCGGATCGTCGGCGCTCACACAGGGGTAAGTGACCGAGCCGGCGTTCAGGCGCGCCCAATCGATGCCGCCGATGGCCGAGGCCATGGCCTGACGCATTTCTTCGTACACCTGGGCCACGCCCTCTTGCTCACCTGCATAAGACCAATTCAGGCCCATGCGGTGCGCGATTTGCTGGATGATCCAAAGGTCGGGTTTGGCATCGCCCGGCGGCAGCACGGCCTGGCGGCCCATCTGCACCGTGCGGTCGGTGTTGCTGACGGTGCCGGTTTTCTCGGGCCAGGCGCTGGCGGGCAGCACCACATCGGCCAACCAAGCGGTTTCAGTCAAGAAGATGTCTTGCACCACCAAATGCTGCAAGCTGGCCAACGCGTGGCGGGCGTGGTTCAGGTCAGGGTCGCTCATGGCCGGGTTCTCGCCCATGATGTACATACCCCTGACTTTGTGCGGGTCAGTGTCGGGCGCCAATGCCTTGTGCATGATTTCGACCACGGTGTAACCAGGTTGATCGTCCAGTTTCGTGTCCCAGAATTTTTCGAACCAGTCGTGCGCTGACTTGTCGACGACCCGCTGGTAGTTGGGGTACATCATCGGAATTAGGCCCGCGTCGCTGGCACCTTGCACGTTGTTCTGGCCGCGCAAGGGGTGCAAGCCGGTGCCGGGGCGGCCAATCTGACCGGTGATGCTGGCCAGCGCAATCAGGCAGCGTGCGTTGTCGGTGCCGTGCACATGCTGGCTCACGCCCATGCCCCACAAAATCATGGCGGCTTTGGCGTTGGCGTAGGCCCGTGCCACTTCGCGGATGGCGTCGGCCGGGATGCCGCACACCGCACTCATGGCTTCGGGTGTGAAGTCCTGCACATGCGCCTTGAGTTCGGCCACGTTGTCGGCGCGCTCGCGCAAGAAGGTCTCGTCGCACAGGTTCTCGGTGACGATGACGTGCAGCATGGCATTGAGCAACGCCACATCGGTGTCGGCCTTGAACTGCAGGTTGCGCCAGGTGTGGCGGCCAATGTCGGTGATGCGCGGGTCGGCCAGCACGATGCGGGTGCCGCGCTGGGCCGCGTTCTTCATCCAGGTGGCGGCCACGGGGTGGTTGTTGGTGGGGTTGGAGCCGATGACGATGATCAGGTCAGAGTGCTCGACATCGCGCACCGGGTTGCTGACGGCACCTGAGCCCAAACCTTCGAGCAGGGCCGCCACGCTGGACGCGTGGCACAGGCGCGTGCAGTGGTCCACGTTGTTGCTGCCAAAACCGGTGCGCACCAGTTTTTGGAACAAGTAGGCTTCTTCGTTGCTGCCTTTGGCCGAGCCGAAACCGGCGAGCGACTTGGGGCCGTGTTGGTCGCGCAGCGCATTGAGGGGTTGAGTGGCGATCTCCAACGCTTCTTCCCACGTCGCTTCGCGGAAGACTTCGTGCCAGTCGGTGTGGCCGTCGATCAAACCCAGGTCTTTGGCCACGCCCATTTTGCGGATCAGCGGTTTCGTGATGCGGTCTGGGCTGTGGATGTAGTCCATGCCAAATCGACCCTTAACGCACAAGCGGCCTTCGTTGGCAGGGCCTTCGCGGCCCTTCACGCTGACGATCTTTTCGTCTTTGACCTGGTAAGTGACCAGACAACCCACGCCGCAAAACGGGCAGACCGAATCGACTTCGCGGTCCACCTTTTGCGGGCCGATGTGGCTCTTGGGCATGAGCGCGCCGGTAGGGCAAGCCTGCACACATTCGCCACAGCCCACGCAGCTGCTGCCGCCCATCGGGTCGGCCAGGTCAAACACCACTTGCGTGTGCGCGCCCCTGAAGGCCAGACCAATCACGTCGTTGACTTGCAGATCACGGCAAGCGCGTTGGCAGCGGTTGCATTGGATGCAGGCGTCCAAATTCACAGCCATGGCGGGGTGAGACAAATCGGCGGGCACAGCCTCACGCTTGAGCGCGGCCAGTTGTGGTCGCACCTGCACCCCGTGGTGCTCGGCCCATTGGCTCAATTCGCCATGCGGGGCTTCAGCCCGGTCGTCCAGCCATTTGTGGCCCTGCTCGGGCAAGTCGGCCAGCAGCATTTCCAGCACTATCTTCTGACTTTTGACAGCGCGTTCACTGTCGGTGCGCACCTGCATGCCGGGCGTAGCGCTGCGGCAGCAGCTGGGGGCCAGGGTGCGTTCACCGGCCACCTCGACCACACAAGCTCGGCAGTTGCCGTCGGGGGCCAAGCCTTCTTTGTGGCACAGGTGCGGGATGGCGATGCCCAACTCTTTGGCGATGTTAAAAATGCTTTTACCGGCAGGCGCTTGAACACTTTGGCCATTGAGGGTGAATTCGACGGTGTTCATGCTGGTGTCCCCGCATTCGCGTCATCCCCTGACTCTGTCAGGGGTGGTAATGCAGACTTGGATGGCCGCGCTTCGCTCGCCATGACGGTATGTGGGGCATCCTCGGCCTGCTCTTGTGCATCATCGCTACCAGCAGTAACACCAACACCAACACCAACACCAACACCAACACCAACACCAACACCAGCACCAGCACCAGGATCTCCAGCACCGTCATCGCGAGCGAAGCGTGGCGATCCATGGATCAGCGCATCGCTGGGCTCCGCGTGATGACGGTCATTCGCGCTCGCGTTGATGCCTGAAACTTCGTGCGGAAAGTAGTCCAGCACACAACGGATCGGATTGGGGGCGGCCTGACCCAGGCCGCAAATCGACGCATCGCCCATGACCTGCGCGAGATCTTGCAAAGTGTCGGCATCCCACACCGCAGCGGTCATCAGTTGCGCGGCTTTGTCGGTGCCCACGCGGCAAGGCGTGCACTGGCCGCAGCTCTCGTGCGCAAAAAAGCGCATCACGTTGAGCGCGGCGTCGCGGGCGCTGTCGTGTTGACCGAGCACCATCACCGCGGCCGAGCCGATAAAGCAGCCGTGCGGCTGCAGCGTGTCAAAGTCCAGCGGCACATCGGCCAGGCGTGCGGGCAAGATGCCACCGCTGGCACCGCCCGGCAGGTAGGCGTACAGCGTGTGTCCCTCGGCCATGCCGCCGCAGAATTCATCGACCAGTTCGCGCAGCGTGATGCCCGCAGGCGCAAGCTTGACACCCGGCTGTTTAACGCGCCCGCTCACGCTGAAGCGACGAAGGCCTTGGCGGCCATGGCGACCTTGCGATGCAAAACTGTCTGCGCCCTGCTCGATCAGTTCGCGCACCCAAAACAGGGTTTCAAAGTTGTGCTCCAGCGTCGGGCGGCCAAACAGGCCTACCTCTGCAATGTAGGGCGGGCGCATGCGCGGCTCGCCGCGTTTGCCCTCGATGCTTTCGATCATCGCGGACTCTTCGCCGCAGATGTAGGCGCCCGCGCCCCGGCGCAGTTCGATGTGCGGCAAGGCGCAAGGCGGGTTCAATTTCAGGGCGGCCAATTCTTCAGTCAGCAATACCCGTGCCTCGTGGTACTCGTCACGCAAATAAATGTAAACCGCCTCGCAACCCACCACGCTGGCAGCGATCAACACACCTTCCAGAAAACGGTGCGGGTCGGCTTCCAAGCAAGTGCGATCCTTGAAGGTGCCGGGCTCGCCCTCGTCGATGTTCACGGCCATCAGGCGCGGGCCGGGCTGGCTGCGCACGATGCGCCATTTGCGGCCCGCAGGGAAACCTGCACCGCCAAGACCCCGCAGGCCGGAGGACTCCATCACCTGGATGACCGACTCATGGTCTTTCAGACCGGCGGCCATTTGCAGGGCCAGCTGGTAGCCCCCGGCTTTTTTGTACTCGTCGAAACGTAGCGCATGGGGCAAGGCCAAAGGCTGCGTGTGGTTCTCTGCCACCAGGCGGGTCACGTCTTGAGCGGTGGCGTGAGCGACGGCCTGCTGACCCACCTGCGCCGCAGGGGCTTGCTCGCAACGGCCCAGACAAGGCACGGGCACCACCTTCACATCCAGCAAATCGTTTTGCAACCGACGCAGCAGCGTGTCGCTGCCCGCCAAGCTGCAAATGAGGCTGTCGCACACGCGTACGGTGATGCGCGGGGCCACATCCTCGTCTTTCAGGATCTCGAAGTGATGGTAGAACGAAGCCACTTCGAACACCTCCACCACCGACAGCCGCATCTCGGCCGCCAGCGCCACGATGTGGCGCTCAAACAGACCATGGAAATGGTCGTTCAGCACATGCAGGTGCTCGATCAACAGATCACGGCGATGGCCTTCTGTGGGCTTGGCACCGATCAGGGCCTGCACTTCGGCTCGTGCCTCGTCCGAAGCTTGTCGGCCTTTGAGTTGCGAACGGGGCTTGCGAAGTTGCTCGCGCAAGGCATTCAATCCGATGCGGGTTTCAGAAGTGGAATCGGTTTGCATGCGATGGGTCACATCCGTTGGTGAAATTCATGTCAGCCGTGGGCAAACGCGGTCATGTCGGGGCTGAAGCCGTCGACCCACAAGAGACAAGTGCGCTGATTTGTAGGTCGGCGGCTTCAGCCCCGACATGACCGCGAAGCGCACAGTATCCGCTTGGATCAATAAGTTTCCAGGTGCAAGCGGCCTTCTTTCTTGAGCGCGCCACCGATGGCTTCCCAGTCCAGACCGGCGTTCTGCGCGATGTCGCGCAGGGCCATCACAACGCCCTCTTCCATGCTTTTGAGGCCACAGACATAAAAGCAGGTGTTCGGGTCTTTGAGCTGCAGTGCGATGTCGGCGGCGCGGTCACGCAGGGCATCCTGCACATAACGCTTGGGCTTGCCCACTTCGCGCGAGAAAGCGAACTCGGTGTCGATGAAGTCTTTGGGCAGGTTGTTGAGTGGGCCAAAGTAAGGCAGCTCAGCAGGGGTGCGGGCTCCGAAGAACAACATCAGTTTGCCCCCCTCGAACTTGCCGCTGGCCCTCAGGCGGCGACGCCATTCGGTCATGGCGCGCATGGGGGCAGACCCTGTACCTGTGCAGATCATGACGATGTTGCTCTTGGGGTGGTTGGGCATCAGGAAGCTGGCACCGAACGGGCCAATCACCTGCACTTTGTCACCGACCAACAAGTCGCACATGAAATTTGATGCCACACCCCGCACAGCTTGGCCGTCGTGGTCTTCGAGCACACGCTTGATGGTCAGCGACAGGTTGTTGTGGCCGGGGCGCTCGCCGTTGCGGGGGCTGGCAATCGAGTATTGACGCGCATGGTGCGGCTTGCCGTTGGCATCCAGCCCGGGCGGGATGATGCCAATCGACTGGCCTTCGAGCACCGGGAAGGGCAAGTTGCCGAAGTCGAGCACGATGTGGTGCGTGTCGTAGTCTTGCTGGCCAACTTGTTGGCCCACCTCGGTCACGCGCAGGTTGCCGGTCACGCTGGCGGTGATGGTTTTTTCTTGCGCCTTGGGGCCATAGAGGTTGGTGTAGGCATGGGCAGCAGACCAAGGGGGAAGGGTCGCGCCGAACTGCGCCGAATTGAAGCCCGAAGCAGCGGCGGTGCTGACGGCCGAAGCCGAGGATGCTGCAGCCGATTGCAATGCGTTTTGCGCTTCTTCTTGAGCAGTGTCTGCGACGCCGCCCGCAGCAGCCAACTCTTGAGCACTCAGTTCTGCGGGCAGGTCGTACCACTTGAGTTGTTCTTCGATGCTGTAGGCCTTGGCCTTGGGCACCATGCGCCAGTTGTCGATGGAGCCGGTGGGGCATGGCGAGATGCAGTCCATGCAACCGTTGCAGATGTCGGCCTTGACCACGTAGTTGAGCGAGTCGTGCGTGATGGCACCGACCGGGCAAATTGCTTCGCAGGTGTTGCAGCGGATGCAGATTTCCGGGTCAATCAGGTGTTGTTTGATCAGCGTCGCTTCTGTGCTCATGTCATCGGCTCTCTTGTGTTTTTGCGTTTTCTGTCTGTGGTGTGCGTGGTCCGCAGCGGCACGGCTTGGGTATGCGTGGTCCGCAACGGTATGGCTTGGGTATGCGTGGTCCGCAACGGTATGGCTGTGGGCCGGGCGCCTCATACTGGGGTACCAGAAATCGGCACCCGGCCCACAGCCATACCGTCGCTCTGTGCCCTTTTTGAAGTGCTGAGTCTACTGGGACCCGGCGTGTACAGCGCACCCATGTCATTGACAGGGGAAGGGGCGGGTGACGATTTCTGGTACCCCAGCATGAGGAACCCGCCCCTTCCCCTGTCAACTGCCGCCCCCGCAACGAGGCAGAGGCAGCAGTCAACTCAGAACATCAGTTGAAGCGAACGTAATCAAAGTCCACAGGCTGACGGTTGATGCCCATGACGGGAGGCGCGATCCAGTTGGCGAACTTGCCTGGCTCCACCACTCGGCCCATCAGGCTGGCCACATAAGCGCGGTCTTCGTGGGTGGGCAACCACTCGCCCACTTGCGCCATCCACTGCGCGTCGGTCACCACTTGACCATCGGGCGTGATTTTGGACCCCGACAAAGAGCCGATGTTGCGGTGGAACGCCTTGTGGGGGGCGGTCAAGGTGAAAGGAATACCGGCCTTGCTGATCACGCGGTTCCAACGGTCAATGCCGCCTTTGGAGTCGGTGATGTAGTCGTCGCGCAGCACTTCGTTCAAAGCATTGAGCATCGGCACTTCTTTTTCGACCAACTTGCCGTCTTCGACCGACAAGATCTTGTAGCTGTTGCCCTTCAGAACATGGTCATCACCGCGTTTGCCTTCTTCGTAACGGCCCTTCAGACCCGAGCTGTAAAAAGTGGCGGCATTCGACGACTGGTCGGCACCGAACAGGTCGATGGTCACCGAGAAGTGGAAGTTGATGTAACGCTGGATGGTCGGCAGGTCGATCACGCCGGCAGCGCGCAGCTTGCCCACATCGTCGGTTTTGAGCTGGTTCATCACATCCACCGTGCGCTGGATGGTGCGGCTCACGCCGGACTCGCCCACAAACATGTGGTGCGCTTCTTCGGTCAGCATGAACTTGGTGGTGCGGGCCAGGGGGTCAAATGCGGATTCAGCCAAAGCGCACAACTGGAACTTGCCATCGCGGTCGGTAAAGTAAGTGAACATGAAGAAGCTCAACCAGTCGGGTGTCTTCTCGTTGAAGGCTTGCAAGATGCGGGGGTTGTCTTCGTTGCCGCTGTTGCGCTGCAGCAGGGCATCGGCTTCTTCACGGCCGTCTTTGCCAAAGTATTTGTGCAGCAGGTACACCATGGCCCACAGGTGGCGGCCTTCTTCGACGTTGATCTGGAACAGGTTGCGCAGGTCGTACATGCTGGGGGCGGTCAGGCCCAGGTGGCGCTGCTGCTCGACAGACGCTGGCTCGGTGTCGCCTTGTGTGACGATGATGCGGCGCAGGTTGGCGCGGTGCTCGCCAGGCACGTCTTGCCAGGCTTTTTCGCCGATGTTGTCGCCGAAATGGATCTTGCGGTCTTGCTCGCCGGGGTTCATGAACACGCCCCAACGGTAGTCGCGCATCTTGACGTGGCCAAACTGGGCCCAGCCTTGCGGGTCCACGCTCACGGCGGTGCGCAGGTACACGTCCATGTCGGTGGAGCCTTCGGGGCCCATGTCGTCCCACCAGTTGATGAAGTTGGGCTGCCACTGCTCAAGCGCACGCTGCAAGGTGCGGTCTTCGCTCAAGTTGACGTTGTTGGGGATTTTTTCGCTGTAGTTGATACCGGACATGAGAGAACTCCTGGTGGTGTGAATAAAAGGACCGACTTGGGTCAATAACTGAAGCTGAAAGTTGATTTTGAAAGCGGCCTTGGCGTCATCGCGAGCGAAGCGTGGCGATCCAGTTGGCATCGATTGCCGCGTCGCTTCGCTCCTCGCAATGACAAATTCATGAGCATGAATCTTGAAAAATCAAACGCGATTCATATCAAACTGGACTTTTTCGCCTTTGCCATAGACCTTCAGGGCACCCTTTTCGCCGACGGCGTTGGGGCGCTGGAAGATCCAGTTTTGCCAGGCGGTCAAGCGTCCAAAAATGCGGGTGGCCATGTTTTCCTTCTGGGCGAAACGCAGGTTGGCTTCCAGACCGGTCAAGGCATCAGGCGACATGGACGAACGCTCTTCCAGGGCCAGGCGAATTTCGTCAGCCCAGTCGATGTCGTCAGGTGCAGCCGTGACCAAACCCAGCGCCAGTGCGGCGTCGGCATCCAGCACTTGGCCAATCGCACCGCGTGCGGCTTCCATGGCGGGCACTTCTTCGTAGAAGCGGCGCTGCAGGCGGGTCTGGTCGTTGACCATGGGGAAGAAGCCGAAGTTCATCTCGCTCAGTTGGAGCATAGGCGCTTTGTCAGCGTCGTCAGGCAGCGCCAGCATGTAAGCGCGGTCGGCGCAGAAAGCCAATTCGGCCAGGGTGCCCGCAAAGCAAGTGCCTTCTTCGATCAGGGCGAACAGGCTGCGCGAAGACACGTCCATGCGGGCCAGCGTGCGGCGCAGGTGGCCAATGGTTTCACGCACCAGCCAGTGGTCTTTGTGGGCCAGCAAGGTGGCGTCAGATGCAAGCACGGCAGCAGCGTCGCCCGAAGTCTTGAGCACCCAAGTGCCGATGTCGAGTTCGTTGGTGCGCATGTGCAGGATGGCGTCGTCGAGTTCGCGCACCATCTGCAGCGGCCACCAGTTCACACCAGCGGCTTCGATGCCATCGATATTCGTGGGCTGAGCAGAGGCAGGGGCTTTGACGGTGAAAGTGGCGATGCGCTTGGCGCGGTCAATTTCCACGGTGACATTGGTGTAAGTCAGGGCATCGGCTGCGATGCTGCGGTTCAGGGGGGTCAATGCCACGCCTTTGACGCCTGCGGTGCGGATGCTGCCAGCGGCCAATTTTTGGGCACGGGTTTGCACGGCTTCTTTGAACACGGCGGGCTTGGCGATCGCATCCACCAGACGCCAGTCCACGGCTTTTTGACCACGCACGCCTTCCACGCTGGTGCAGAAAATGTCGGCCAGGTCGTGGCGCACATGGCGCTTGTCGGTCACGCGGGTCAGGCCGCCGGTGCCGGGCAACACACCCAGCAAAGGCACTTCGGGCAGCGACACAGCGCTGGAGCGGTCGTCGACCAACACGATTTCATCGCAAGCCAGGGCCAGCTCGTAGCCGCCGCCAGCGCAAGCGCCGTTCAGGGCTGCAACGAATTTCAGGCCGTCGTGCTTGCTGGAGTCTTCGATGCCGTTGCGGGTTTCGTTGGTGAACTTGCAGAAGTTCACTTTCCAGCCGTGGGTGGACACACCCAACATGAAGATGTTGGCACCGGAGCAGAACACGCGGTCCTTCAAGCTGGTCACCACCACCGAGCGCACTTCGGGGTGCTCAAAGCGAATGCGCTGCAATGCATCGTGCAACTCAATGTCCACACCCAAGTCGTAGCTGTTGAGCTTGAGTTTGTAGCCAGGGCGGATGCCTGCGTCTTCGTTGATGTTGATCGACAAAGTGGCGATCTCGCCATCAAAGGCCAAGTTGATGTGTTTGTATTGCGAGGGGTTGGTTTGGTAGTCAACCTGGAAAGCTTGTGTCATTTGAGTGTCTCCGTGGAAGAAGGTGGTGCTTGATTTTGGTCAAAAAATGCATTTCAGTGCATGTTGCATTGAATTTTATTGCAGGTCTCTGGGCCTTGCAACATGCACTTTACTGCATTTACTAAGTAGTTACCCTAGGAAATGTATTTTTCTTCCACCCTTCAAACCGGCAAGGTCAAATGCTGGCGAACCGAAGTACGCAAGGCCGCAAAGGCCTGGTCTTCACTGCGCCCACTGGTGTTGATGGCCATGTCCGCCTTGGAATAGAAGGCCGCTCGCCCTTCCAAAATGCGCTTGAGGTCTTCCATGGCCTCGCGGCTGGCGGCCATGGGGCGCATGTCACCCTGCGCGGCCACACGGCCCATGTGGTCAGCGGCTTCGGCCTGCAGCCACACGGTGGTGCAGTGCGAGAGCAGCAGATTGAAGTTGGCCGAATCCGACACCAGGCCGCCGGGCGTAGCGATGACCACTTCGGGGTAAATCTGGATCGCCTCTTCGAGTGCTCGGCGCTCGTAACGGCGGTAGGCGTTGGCGCCATACAGGTTGTGGATCTCGCTGATCTGGCAACCGGCAAACTGCTCGATCTCACGGCTCAGTTCGATGAACGGGTAGCCCAGATCGTCGGCCAGGCGCTGGCCCAGCGCGGTTTTGCCAGCGCCACGCAAACCGATCAAGGCAATGCGGCCCTTGCGTTCTTGCGCATTGCCACCTTCGCCAAACATCTCGCCCAGCTGCACGCGGGCACGGCGAAGATCGGCCTCGCTGCGCTTGCCCAACAACTCACGGATCAGCAGCCACTCGGGCGAGGTGGTGGTCACGTCGCCCAGCAACTCGGCCAGCGAGCATTGCAAAGCATTGGCCACTTGCAACAGCACCAGCACCGACACGTTGCCCGTGCCGTATTCCAGATTGGCCAGATGCCGCTCAGACACATCGGCCGCGACCGCGACAGCGCGGCGCGTCATGCCCTTGCGCGAGCGCAGAGTGCGCACCCGCTCGCCCAGCGATTCCAGAAACGGGCTGCGCTTGCTGTCTGCTTCTTGCGCGTTTGTCTCCACCAAGATGGACTCTTCTTGTGATGCCATGCTCAACTTTCGCCCCCATACTAGGGAAAACCCTTTGATTTCAACAAACCTAAAACATGCACTTTATTGCATACTCTGCAACACGCAAAATAATGCATCAACCCGTGTTTATACCGCCAACTGAACCCCCAGAACAGTTTTTTGTTGCATGCCACGGCATCTCAACACCCCCACAGCGCCTGAGAGTGCACCCAGAAAGACCTGTCACATGACCACCGCTTTGCTTCCCAACTTTTTCGCAGGCCGCTGGCAAACCGGCACCGGCGCAGGCACGCCGATGTTGGACCCGGTGCTGGGCACCGAACTGGCCCGCGTATCGAGCGCGGGCATCGACTTGGCCGAGGGCTTTGCCTTTGCCCGCGAACAAGGCGGCGCGGCCCTGCGTGCCCTGAGCTACGGCCAGCGCGCAGCCCTGCTGACTAAAATCACCGAGGTGCTGCAAGACCACCGTGACGCTTACTATGAGATCGCCACCGCCAACAGCGGCACCGTGGCCAAAGACTCGGGCGTGGACATCGACGGCGCGATCTTCACCCTGGGCTATTACGCCAAGCAGGGTGTAGCCTTGGGCGACGCCACGCTGCTGCTGGATGGCCAGCGTATCCGCATGGCCAAAGACCCGGCCTTCCAGACCCAGCACATTCAGGTGCCCACACGCGGCGTGGCGCTGTTCATCAACGCCTTCAACTTCCCCAGCTGGGGCCTGTGGGAAAAAGCCGCCCCGGCCCTGCTCGCAGGCGTGCCCGTCATCATCAAACCCGCCACCGCCACCGCCTGGTTGACTCAGCGCATGGTCAAAGACGTGGTCGACGCGGGCGTGCTGCCCGTGGGCGCTTTGTCGGTGATTTGCGGCTCGTCGGCCGGCCTCATGGACCAGCTTCAGGCCTTTGACGTCGTCAGCTTCACCGGCTCGGCCGAGACCGGCCAAATCATCCGCAGCCACCGCGCCGTGACCGAGCTGTCGGTGCGCTGCAACATCGAAGCCGACAGCCTGAACTCTGCCCTGCTCTATCCCGCCGCCACGGCCGACAGCGAAGCCTTCAAGCTGCTGGTGGCTGAAGTGGCCCGCGAGATGACGGTCAAATCGGGCCAAAAATGCACCGCGATCCGCCGCGTCTTTGTGCCCCGCGCGCTTTACAAAGCCGCCGCACTGGCCATCGGGGCCAAGTTGTCCAAAACCACCGTGGGCAACCCGCGCAACGAGACCGTGCGCATGGGCGCGCTGGTGAGCCAAGAGCAAAAAGCCAGCGTGCTGGCCGGGTTGGCCCAACTCAAGACCGAAGCCAGCGTGCTGTTTGATGGCAACAACGCGGCCCTGGTCGACGCCAACGCGGCCAGCGCCTGCGTGGCCCCGGTGCTGCTGGGTACTGAAACCCCGATGACGGCCAAAGTGCTGCACGCGGTCGAGGTGTTTGGCCCCGTGTCCACCTTGATGCCTTACGACAGCATCGAAGAGGCTTACGCCATGATCCGCCGGGGCGAAGGCTCGCTGGTGTGCTCGGTCTACAGCGAAGACCCGGCCTTCACCGCGCAAGCCTCGGTCGAGCTGGCCAGCAGCCACGGCCGTGTGCACGCGATTTCACCCGATGTGGCGGCCCTGCACAGCGGCCACGGGAACGTGATGCCCATGAGCCTGCACGGCGGCCCAGGCCGCGCCGGGGGCGGCGAAGAGCTGGGGGGTCTGCGAGCGCTGAACTTCTACCACCGCCGCACAGCCGTGCAAGGCAGCTCGCTCGCGCTGGATGCGCTGGCGGCTCAAGGCGTGGCTTTGCCCCTTTGACCCTTTAGGAGGCCGCCCCTGCGGCCGAATGCTGATGGAACCCACATTCGGTCGCAGGGGCGACCTCCCACAAAAACCTGACACGCAAAATTACATCTGCACCGACTGAACACCCCGAGGAGACAAAACATGACACGCACTGTGAACCCCCCCAGCACCGACTTCAACTTTGCCCAGCACCTGATCGCCACCAATGCCGGGCGCGCGGGCAAAACCGCATTGATTGATGATGTAGGCACCTTGACCTATGGCGAGCTGACCGAGCAGATCCGCCGCTTTGCCGGTGGCCTGCAGGCCATGGGCATCCGGCGCGAAGAGCGCGTGCTCTTGCTCATGCACGACAGCAGCGACTGGGCCGTGGCCTTTTTGGGATCGCTCTATGCGGGCGTGGTGCCGGTGGCCGTGAACACGCTGCTGACGGCCGAAGACTACGCCTTCATGCTGCGCAACAGCCGGGCGCAAGCGGCACTGGTTTCAGGGGCCTTGCTGCCCACACTGCAAGCGGCCATGGATCTGGCCAAATCCGAAGTGCGCCAAGTGGTGGTCTCACGCCCCACCGCCGCACTCGCGCAAGGCCAATTCAACATGGCCGACTTGGTGGCGCAAAACACTCCAGTGTTGCCCGCGCAAACACTGGCCGATGAACCGGCTTTTTGGCTGTATTCGTCGGGCTCCACCGGCAAACCCAAGGGCACCGTGCACAGCCAAGGCAACTTGTATTGGACAGCCGAGCTGTACGGCAAGGGGGTGCTGAACTTGCAAGAGAACGACACCGTGTTCTCGGCCGCCAAGCTCTTCTTTGCCTACGGTTTGGGCAATGCGCTCACCTTCCCATTGAGCGTAGGCGCCAGCGTGGTATTGATGGCCGAGCGCCCCACCCCACAAGCCACCTTCAAACGACTGGTCGACCACCAACCCACCGTGTTTTACGGCGCGCCCACCGGCTACGGCGGCATGCTGGCCAACCCCGATCTGCCCGCCAAGAGCCAAGTGGCCCTGCGCCTGTGCTCGTCGGCCGGTGAAGCTTTGCCGCGCGACATTGCCGAGCGCTGGTCTGCGCACTTTGGCTGCGACATCATCGACGGCATCGGTTCCACCGAAATGCTGCACGTGTTTTTGTCTAACCGCCCTGGCGATGTGCGCTACGGCACCACCGGCAAAGCCGTGCCTGGCTACGAAGTACAACTGCGCAACGAAGACGGCAGCGTGGTCACCGGCCACGACGAGATTGGCGACCTGTACATCCAGGGCCCCAGCAGCGCACTGATGTACTGGAACAACCGAGACAAAACCCGCGATACCTTTCAGGGCGTGTGGACCAAAAGCGGCGACAAGTACACGCGTGACGCCGACGGCTACTACACCTACGCCGGGCGCAACGACGACATGCTCAAAGTCAGTGGCATCTACGTCTCGCCTTTTGAGGTGGAGTCCACCCTGGTGCAACACCCCGCCATTTTGGAAGCGGCCGTGATCGGCAAGGAAGACACCGACGGCCTGACCAAGACCAAGGCCTTCATCGTGCTCAAAGCCGGTCAAAGCCTCACACAAGATGAAGTCAAAGCCTTTGTGAAAGAGCGCTTGGCCCCCTACAAATACCCGCGCTTCATCGAATTTGTGGCCGAGTTGCCCAAGACCGCCACAGGAAAAATTCAGCGCTTTCGCCTGCGTGAGCAGGAAAAAGCCAGCTGAGCACCACCCTCCGGGCCGTTCACAAGGACGCTGCACGGACCCAAAGCGGCTTCAAAACGGCTTCAACGCAAGTTCAAGCCTGGAGGCTCAGCCGCCAGCACAGAAGCTTTCACTTCATGGCCGGTTGAAGCCAGCACATGCTCGATCTTGCCAATCAGCCACAAAGCCGCCGGCGACAACACCCGCCCTTGGGCATGGATAACCGATGTGGCCAGCGCCTGTGCGGCGGCATACTGCACATGCGGCAAGGCGACGCCTTGTGCAGCGGAAACAGCGCAGGGCAAAGCACTGGCCATGGCCTCGTGCGTGGCAAACAAGACACAGTCACTGGACAGCATCACCGACTGCAACACCGCCACGCTGTCGCAGCTCAGCCCCACAGGCAATTCTTCGTGGTGGGGCAATTCATAAATCTCCTGCAAGGCCAGTCTGGCCTGAAGCGGCAAGACCGGGCCAATGAGCTTGTACTGGCGCAAAGCCTGGCGCTGCGCCAATCCACCCAGCGCCAACAAAGGATGCGACTGGCGCACAAAAAAACCAAAGCGCTGCGGCGGCAAAGGGCGCACTTCAAAGTCGGCAGGCGGCGGCAAGCTGTGCGTCAAGGCCACCACAAAATCAAGCTCGTTGCGTTGCAACTTGCCCCGCAGCCGCTGCCAGTTGCCAATGTCCACATCCACCGTCAGGCCCGGTTTTTCTCGCACCTGCTCGATCAGCAGGCGGGTCAGAAAAGCTTCGGCCGGGAAAACCCCCACGCCGAAATTCACATGCCCCGAGTCCACCCCAACCAGTTGCTGCGCCTCGCGTTTGAGGCTTTCGGCATCACCCAAAATTTGCAAGGCCCGGGGCAAGATGCGCTGCCCGGCGTCCGTCAGGCTCACACCCTCATGCGCCCGGTTGAGCAACTGCAGGCCCAAAGACTCTTCCAGCGTCTGGATGCTGCGTGTGAGCGCCGGCTGGGTCAGGTTCAGGCGCTGCGCCGCCTTGAGGAAAGATTTCTCCTCGGAAATGACGGCCAAGTGTTCTAGTCGGCGCAGGTTCAACATATGCAAATATTTTATTAAAGTTCAATTTAATTGCAATTATTTTTATTTTCGACAAGCACTAAGCTGAATGTTGCGCAGCGCCAAAAGGGCTGTAGCGCCCCATAAAAACCACCGCATCCCTGCGATGGGTACTGGCTGGCCAGCCCATGTTTGAGAACCAGCAAGTCACAGGTGAGATGCCGGGTCAGCTGATGCGGGCCGGTCAATGAGCCTGAAAAGGCCCAGCACGTTCTCACTGACTCGTAAGCCCTAAAACACATGGCATGGGCCTATCTTTTTTAGCCGGAGCTGATTTGAACAGGTGTATCGATTCCGGTTTACCAATGCTTGCCCGACCAGAGTCAGCCCTTGAGCTGCTGGCACTTACGGTGTTTAATTTGTGGTTCGCGAGAACTCAGGAATGTAGTCGTTTGAAAAAGCATAGGAAACGTGCATGACAAGAGAAGAAAAATCGGTATTTCGCCACATGAGGACTTAAAAGAGGTGCGGCCACATCGGTTAAGCCCTCCTCAATCGAAAAACACTATCTTGCAGGAGATCTTCAATTGAAAGCCGCTGTTTTTCATGGCCCTGGTCAGCCAATGACCATCGAAAATATCGAAATCGACAAGCCAAAACGAAATGAGGTACTGGTGCAAACCCGCGTGAGCGGTCTTTGTCACAGCGATCTGCATTTTATTGAGGGCAAGTACCCCACCCCTGTGCCTGCAGTGCTGGGTCATGAGGCTGCCGGGGTGGTTGAAGCGGTGGGTGAAGATGTTACCCACGTGAAGCCAGGCGACCACGTTGTCACTTGTCTTTCGGTCTTCTGCGGCCATTGCGAGTTTTGCCTGACTGGCCACCAGACCATATGCAGCAACACAGCGATCAAGATGCCGCCTGGCAAGGCTAAAAGACTGCACTGGAAGGGGGAGCACCTGAACCAGTTCCTGAACCTATCGTCCTTTGCCGAGCAAATGCTGGTGCACGAAAACGCCCTGGTCAAAATCCACGAAGACATGCCGATGGACCTTGCGGCGCTGCTGGGCTGTGGAGTGCTCACTGGCTATGGCTCGGTTGTACACAGCGCCCGAATGGAACCAGGTACCACTGTGGCCGTGCTCGGCTGCGGAGGGGTGGGTCTTTCCACCATCCATGCCGCGCACTTGGCGGGTGCGGCCCGCATCATCGCCATTGACATTGATGCTAACAAGCTGAAAATGGCCAAGATCTTTGGTGCCACCGACGAGGTAGATGCCAAAGATCCGGACATGGTCGCCAAAATCGTTGAGATGACCCAAGGTGGCGTCCACTACGCATTTGAGTGCATCGGCCTTAAGTCCACCACTGAGGCCTCTTTCGCGATGTTGCGTCCGCGTGGTTTGTCCACCATTGTTGGCATGATCCCCCTTGGGACCAAGATAGAACTACACGGGTTTGATTTTCTGCGCGAACGTAGGATACAAGGTGCCTTGATGGGCTCAAACCATTTTCGTCTTGATATTCCCCGTCTGGTTGAATTTCACATGCAAGGTCGCATGAAATTAGAGCAGTTGGTTTCAAATCGGCTAAAGCTCGATCAAATTAACGATGGTTTTTCCGCACTGCAACGTGGCGGGATAGCCCGAAATATAGTGGTTTTCGACTGAGTGCCAGCTATAAAAATTTTTTATATAAAAATTTTTAAAATGCAATTGTTTTTTTGGCGAGATCTCTTACATTGATTTTGAGAGTTCAACAAAGGAGATAATTTAAAGTTTAAATGGTGCGATCGGCAACGATTTCCCCCAAAAATCCTAGTCATTTCTCAGCTAAATGAAAAGAACTATAGCTGGAGTCGCACCGCAGTACGCACAGAATGCGCCGCTGACACCTACTTTAATACTTGCTTCCTCGCGCTGATTTTCGACAGAATGGTCACTTCAAAAGGCATTTTTACCAACGCCAAAATTGCTGGTAAACCCTGACGAAGTCAAAATGAACTGTGTATTTTATCAAGCCGTTATCTTGCATTTTGTGTTCACTTCTAGGAGACATTTTCAATGAGAAATTTGAATAAAAATAGACGCAGTCTGATGATGGCCGCGGCCTCCGCCGGGCTTGGACTTGGCGGTTTTCCAATGGTTTCAAGTGCGCAAAGCTTTCCGATATCCGGTAAGCCAATACGTATCGTTTTGCCTGTCCCGCCTAGCATTCTTGATACGACCCTTCGTCTCATGTTTGATTCTGTGAGCGCCGAACTTGGAACTAATCTGATCATTGACAATAAACCTGGTGCATCAACAATTATTGCCGCAGAGGATGTCAAGCGTTCAGCACCCGACGGACACACCCTGCTTTACACGTTTGTCGTAACGCACACACAAAATCCGCACTTATATTCAAAACTTCCCTATGATCCGTTTCGTGATTTCGTACCCGTGACTCAACTGGTGCGCTCTGCTACAGTTTTGACCGCGCATCCCAAAGCTCCTTTCAACAACATAAAAGAGTTAGTCGCTTATGCAAAGGCAAACAAAGGCAAAGTTGCGTTCGGCTCATACGGTAATGGGACCACATCACATTTGAATGGTGAAATTTTACAAAGAAGCGCGAATATTGAGTTGATCCATGTTCCGTACAAGGGGTCATCTGAAGCTGTCAAAGACCTGATTGGCGGGGTCGTCCCAATGATCTTCGATGGCACCCAATCAGCAGTAGTGAACATCAAGGCGGGCTTGGTAAAGGGCATCGGTACTGCCACAGACCGTCGGATAGCTGTATTGCCGAACTTGCCAACTATCTCTGAGCAAGGTGTCCCGGGTATTGACATTGTCGGTTGGCAAGGGCTGTTTGCGCCTGCTGGGACCAATCCTGCTGTTGTTGAGCGAATCGCCGCGGCATTCCAAAAGGCGGTACCTCAAAAAGCTGTCACAAGTTTTATTGAAGAAGCAGGCAGTGAAGTCAGTGGCACAACACCTGCTGAATTTACGGCGATTGTTCGCAAAGATTACGATCGTTGGGGTCAAGTGATCAAAGCAACAGGACTCAAGTTTGACTGAAGCCGGTAGCTATTTCAAAAACTGAGAAGAAATTCAAAATGCACGACCTAGTCATCAACGGTGGTCTGATCATCGACGGCACCGGCGCTCCGGCCCAAGCGGGCGACATCGCCATCGACCAAGGCGTCATCAGCCAGGTGGGCGGCAAGGCAGGCCCGGCACGCCGCACCCTGGACGCCCAAGGCGCGATGGTGACGCCCGGCTGGATTGACATCCACACCCACTACGATGGCCAGGCCACCTGGGACCCCTACCTCTCACCCTCCACCGCGCACGGCGTGACCAGCGTGGTCATGGGCAACTGCGGCATGGGCTTTGCCCCGGTCAAGCCCGACAAACGTGACTGGCTGATCTCGGTCATGGAAGGCGTGGAAGACATTCCCGGCGCGGTGCTCTCCGAAGGCATTCAGTGGGATTGGGAAAGCTTTCCCGAATACATGGATGCGCTGGCGCGCCGCCCCAAGGCCCTGGATATCGCCACACAAATCCCCCACTCGGCCGTGCGGGCCTATGTGATGGGCGAGCGCGGCATCCAGCACGACGAGACCACGCCCGACGATCTGTTCGAGATGTGCAACATCGTTCGCGAAGCCCTGAAGGCCGGGGCTTATGGTTTTTCTACCTCGCGCACCTTTTTGCACAAATACGACCAGCGCAAATACCCGCCAGGCACCTTTGCGACTGGCGAAGAAATCTCCACCCTCGGCCAGGTGCTGGGCGAAGTGGGTCACGGCGTGTTGCAGATGACGTCGAACCACATCTCGATGCATCACGAGATCCCGTGGATGCGCAACCTGGCCCTCAAAAACAAGCTGCCCGTGCTGTTCAACCTGCAGCAAACCGACCCGGCCCCGGACCTGTGGAAAGACATTCTGGGCACCCTCAAGGAAGCCCATGCGCAAAACATCCCCTTGTATGGCGGCATCTGCGGCCGGCCCGTGGGCCTGCTGTTTTCATGGCACAGCAGCTTGCACCCCTTCATCGTCAGCCCGGCCTATCTGGAGATCGCCAAGCTGCCCTGGCCCGAGCGCATCGCCCGGCTGCGCCAGCCCGAAGTGCGCCAGGCCATCCTGACCGGTGAGCGCCTGCGCACCGATGAGCGCATGCGCTCCATGTTTGGCAACTTCCACAAAATCTACCGCCTGGCCGACAACCCGGACTACGAGCCCGAAGCCAGCGAAAGCGTCAAAGCCATGATGCAGGCCCAGGGCCGCAGCGGCCTGGAAGTGGTGTACGACCTGATGATGGAACGCGATGGCATGGCCATGCTCTATTACCCCAGCTTCAACTACTCGTATGGCAACCTGGACCACCTGCACGAATGGCTGCAGAGCGATGTGACCGTCAACAGCCTGTCGGACGGTGGCGCGCACTGCAACTACATCTGCGACGTCAGCATGCCCACCTTCATGCTCACCCACTGGAGCCGCTCACGCACCCGGGGCGACAAGTTCAGCGTGGAAGCCATGGTCAAGCGCCAAACCCATGACACCGCACGCATCTACGGCATGCACGACCGGGGCACGCTGCAAGTGGGCAAGAAAGCCGACATCAACATCATCGATTACGACAAGCTGCGGCTGTACGCCCCCGAGATGGTCTACGACCTGCCCGCAGGCGGACGGCGCTTGACGCAGCGCTGCGATGGCTACATCGCCACCTTGGTGGCTGGCCAGCCCATCTTTGAACAGCAGCAAGCCACTGGCGCGCTGCCGGGTCAGCTGATGCGGGCTGGCCAAAAGGGCTGATGGCTCGGCTTGAATGAACAAAGGGCGCCTGATGGCGCCCTTTGTTCATCAACGAGATCTACGCAATGAACGGGGTGTTCAGACCACGCTGATCAGAATGGTCAGGTGTCTTTGCTGACCTTGATGGTGGGGAACTTGCTCGAAAAGTCCTTGGCCTTGGCCGCGATCTTCACCGCGACCTGGCGGGCCACGGCTTTGTAGATCTGGGCCACTTCGCCGTCGGGATCGGACACCACCGTGGGTTTGCCATTGTCGGCCTGCAGGCGAATCTGCATGTCCAGCGGCAACGCGCCCAGGTAATCCATGCCGTATTCGGCGGCCATTTTCTTGCCCCCGTCAGCGCCAAAGATGTGCTCCACATGGCCGCATTTGGTGCAGACGTGCACCGCCATGTTCTCGACCAGGCCCAAAATCGGCACGCCGACTTTTTCGAACATCTTCACGCCTTTTTTGGCGTCCAAGAGGGCAATGTCTTGCGGGGTGGTCACGATCACCGCGCCCGTCATGGGCACGCGCTGAGACAGCGTCAACTGGATGTCGCCCGTGCCCGGGGGCATGTCGACGATCAAATAATCCAGCTCTTTCCAATTGGTCTGGCGCAGCAGTTGCTCCAGCGCCTGGGTGGCCATGGGGCCGCGCCAGATCATGGCCTCGTCTTGGCTGACCAGAAATCCGATCGACATGACCTGCACGCCGTAGTTCTCCATGGGCTCCATGGTCTGGCCGTCTTCGCTCTCGGGGCGGCCTTCGATGCCCATCATCATGGGCTGGCTGGGGCCGTAAATGTCAGCGTCCAGCAGGCCCACCTTGGCCCCCTCAGCGGCCAGTGCCAGCGCCAGGTTCACGGCGGTGGTGCTCTTGCCCACGCCGCCTTTGCCCGAGGCTACGGCCACGATGTTTTTGACCTGCGGCAGCAGCGCCACACCGCGCTGGGCCGAATGGGCGGTGATCTTGCTGGTGACGTTGGCCGACACGTTGGCTACGCCTGCCACGCCTTTGGCGGCCGCAATCAGTGCTTGTCGAATGCCGGGAATCTGGCTCTTGGCCGGATAACCCAGCTCGACTTCAAACGACACATCGCCGCCTTCGACTTGCAGGTTCTTCAGCGTTTTGGTGGATACGAAATCTTTGCCCGTGTTCGGGTCGATCACGGTTTGCAGGGCTTGGAGGAGTTGTTCGGTGGTCGCCATGGTCACTTTCTAGAATGGGCCGAAGTTTACCGACAAGCCAGCCCATACACCCTAAAATCAGCGATTCCCCTACAAACTGCCCCAC
>CAMDFT010000044.1 GCA_945897795.1 Limnohabitans sp. Rim8
GGCGTTCCGCCCATGGCCACCATGCCGCCGCGCGTGTTGAAGCGTGGGCTGATGGCGGACAAAGGGTTCCGTATGTTGCCACTGGCCCCCAAGTAGCCCCAGCCCACACCCAAGCTCCAATCAAAAGCGCCAAAACGCTTGTTGCCCACGAGGTATTCACCGGAAAAAAGACCTGTCCCCCCAGCATCGACAAAACCCAAAGCCAATTGCGGTAGGTAAGCACGCTCTTGTAACAGCCTGACTTTCAGATCAATGCTTTTGTCTTTTAGCGTTTGATCACCAGAAAGTTCTTGTGGGCCATACAAAACATTAAGCACATTGGAGTACCTGAAGCCCGCTTCCAAGCCGTCAAAGGGTTGCACAAAAACGTTGTAGCGCTCATAGGGATACACCCGACTGAAGCTCAAGCGCACGTCACCCGCGGGCGCCATGCGCGCCGTGGGCGTCTGCATCAGCCCAATGACGCCCCAATCGTTGGCGCTGAGTGCTGGCGAGCGGGCCACAGTCAAAGATTGTGCTGGGGATACTTTGGCAAGCCGCGGCGACCCCATGGACGACACCAAGCTGTCGTAGCTTTGTGTTGCCAAAAATCGGGCCAACAGTGCCGATGTGGATCGGCTCCAAGCGCTGCCACGTGGTGGCGCCCAGATCAGAGCCCCGGGCGCCAGTTCGGTTTGTGCCTGCTCATTCCATGACGCGATGTTGAACTCAAAAACCTGCCCATCGGGTTGAATCACCCATGCCGTGTCAACCGGGTCAGCGCGTCCTGTGGCGCAAGCCCGCAGGTAATGCCGCGCCTGGGCCCCTGGCGCATGATCGACCAGGCACGAACCGCCTGTTGGGCTGATGACGACAACCGACGCAGGCCGATGCGGCAAGAACAGCACATGATCGGCTTCCAAAACAGGGTCTTGACCCGGATGGGCCTGCAGCCATCGGGGATCTGTCATGGGCAAAGGCACTCGACCCGTGACAGGCAGAGAAGCGACCCACTGAAACCAAGGCCCATCAGCGCTGTTGGGGCCACGACCAGCAGTACTCAAGGCAGCCAACAAATCGCTTTTCAAGCGGGACTGCGCCTGCCGCTCTGCAGGCACCTGCCAGCTCAGGCCGGCCAGGTAAGCGCGGGCATCAAAAGGCTGACGAAGGATCCAATCACTGACGCGTTCTTCAGGCAATGTGGCCAAAGAAGGAACAGGGGCTGGCTTTGCAATGGATATTTGCTGAGCGTTGGCACCCATGGCTACGCCCATCACCGCGGCGATCAAAACGCTGGCCCAGATGGACTTCATAAACGTGCGGGCCATTTTTGCCATGCGATGCACATGCTTTCTGTCAGGCACTGTTCGCCATAAATGACTTGCGTCACACCGGCATGGGTGTGCAAACCAAAACGTGCCGAGGCCAGACCCTGTGGAACAGCAACCACTTTTTCTTCAACCCAGCGCAATTGCGTGGCCGAAATGCCCGCCAATTTGGCGTCTTTGGGGGCTGCAATCGGGTAGATCGCTATTTGCTCGGTGATGCCAAATCGGTATTGCGGCATTTGGTCTCTGGTCCGAACAAAAACACGCTGTGTGTCGGCCGATGCTTCAGGCCAAGTGGGCAAATTTTGATAGCGAACATCACGCCAATCCAATGCAAAACCTGCGGTAGACACAAGGCGGCCGTTTTGCAGTTTTAAAACCTCACCATCGACGCTGTACCAAGTGTCCACAAGACCCTGCATTGCCTGTTCGCGGTAGCCCAGCACCATCAGGGCCACTCGCCCATTCAAGCTCACGCGCAAATAATCGAGTTGCGGGTTGAGAGGTTGTTGGTCAATGTTTTGACCCGAGTCAAAGGCTTGGGCGAGGGTGCGGGTCACGGGGGTATGCCCGCACGCTGACAAAAGAGCCAGCCCAAAACCACAAATAAGCCAGCGGACAGACAAACAACGCACAAATCACCTCAATCAGAAAAAAGCCCCGATGCCGAGGCCCGGGGCTGTGGTTTGATCAGAAGGACTGGAGGTGTTATTCAAACGCTCAATTGGTGCCCGTGGTACCGGTGGTGCCGGTGGTGCCGGTCGTCCCTGTAGAGGCTGTGATGGTGGTGCCCGTTGTGCCAGTGGCGGCGGCGACAGCTTGGTAAGCCTGAATAGCCAGGTTGGCAGCAGTTTGAGATGCCAGAGAAGCGACTCGGGCTATTTCAGTCAGGGCATTCAGTTCAACCACCAAGGTCGGGGTCAGATTGCTAGTGGCTACCAAAGTTTTGATGGCCTCCATTGTGGTAGCAACATACAGCGCAGCCTCAGCGGCGACTTTGGCAGTACTGGCGGCTTTTAAGCTGAGACCCAAAATTTCGGCATTGGTACAAACCGATGCAGCGCAAATCACCTTGCCGTTATTGATAACCGCGGCGACAGTCAGGGAGGCTACTGCGAGATCAGAAGCTGCCGCTTGCGCGTCCTGATTGGCCGCTTGGGAAGTAACAATGGCTGCAGTCAAAGTGCTGGTATTGATACCGGAGCCGTCCAAACGTGAAGAAAAAACGTTCGCTGCAGTGACCGTTTCACTGGCTTTGGTCACGGCCGTAGCTGAAGACGTTGCAGTTGCCGTAGAAGCTTGGTTGGTGGGCGAGGCCACTGCACCGCCGTTACCACTGTTCAAAGCGGCAATGAAGACCGCACCCACAACCGCGCCAACCACCATGTTCTGGGTGATGGCACCTTTGGCGCCCGAGGTGGCCGCGCCAGCCCCAGCGCCAGCGGTTTGAGCCTGCACAGAAAATTGTGCACTTGCAATCAAGGTGGCTGCGACAAGCATGGAAATTTTGTTAAATGTCATGGGATTTCTCAGCAAATATTAAAATGATCACAAGATTAAAGCACAAAATTGATTGATAGACGATTTTAATAAATTTTGAATTGATGAATCATAGAATTTTTAGAATAAATAATTCAACTTCATGCCAAATTCAATTGTTTGGTTGGATGGCTCTATCGCTGTCTGCCCCCTAGGGTCCGATTGATCGATATTCCAGTAGGTCAAAGTGGGCCCCATGGACCAGTTGTCAAAGCGCCAAAGGGCACCGACACGCAGGCCTTGCCCCTTGGGTTGCTTCAATTTGACATCTGAGCTGAAAGGACTTGAATCCGACAACTTGGCCCAGTGTGTACCTTGCACCAGGTGCAAGTACTCAAAATGGGTGACCAACACTGAATCTTTGGACCACTTCTGTTTGTGCGAAACCCCGATCGGCAGGGTGACGTAGCGTGTGATTCGCCTGTACCCCAAGGTGTTTTCTGCACGCAAGTCATTGTGCAGTTGCCTCAAACCCAAGCCAATATAGGGGGACAACACCGATTGTCCGAGCTGCACATCGCGCCCCACCAAAGCGCGGGCTTCAGCATACCAAGTATCGGTGCCGTCAATAGACGTTCGGGGGCTTGTGTAATCGGCACTGCCTGTTTTGTAGGCAAGTTCACCGCGCACAAACCAAGTTTGTTGTGTCTGGGGCCATTGGGACGTAAAGGCGTAAGTACCCGCGTAATCGATACCCATTACCTTGGCCCGGAGTGACATGAAGCCAGGCTCTTTGTATTCGTAATTCGACAGCGACAGGCCCACACTGTTTTCGGTTTGGGTGGTCAGGCTTTGGCCCTGGGCCAATGTGCTGGTTGCACACAATAAACCCACACAATAGACCCAGAGATGATGATTGGTTGAATTTTTCATGGTTGATTTTTTTAAAAATTTACCAAATGGATTGATTGGCTTGACACTCTGAAATTTTGACTTTTTTAGATTATTGACGAGCTTAACTTATAAAACTGTCAAATCAAAAGTTGCATTAGTGGCAGGCCAATGCGTGCGTTGTTCAGCGCAGCAGCGCCATGTTGCACTGGTACTGTCATCGCACTCCAGTCCCGTCATCGCGAGTAACGAAGCGATCCATCACAGCCGTCGCACGAAGGCATGGATTGCCACGCTGCGCTCGCAATGACGGGCGGTGGATTGCTTCACTTTGCACCCCGGTCCCGTCATCGCGCTCCAGTCCCGTCATCGCGAGGAACGAAGCGATCCATGACAGCCGTCGCACGAAGGCATGGATTGCCACGCTGCGCTCGCAATGACGGGTGGTGGATTGCCACGCTGCGCTCGCAATGACGGGGTGGGGGATTGCCACGCTGCGCTCGCAATGACGGGGTAGGGATTGTCACGCTGCGCTCGCAATGACGGGGTAGGGATTGCCACGCTGCGCTCGCAATGACGGGGGACTGGTCCGGCCTGCTTGCTCGCTTGCCGTGACGGGCAGTGGCCGTCATTGCGAGCGAAGCGCGAAAAAAAGCCTCCCGACTTTGCAGTCGGGAGGCTTTGTTTTTTTACAGACCAGCAGTCTTACATCGTGTCGATGAAGCTGCGCAGTTTGTCGGAGCGGCTGGGGTGCTTGAGCTTGCGCAGCGCCTTGGCTTCGATCTGGCGGATGCGTTCGCGGGTCACGTCGAACTGCTTGCCCACTTCTTCCAGAGTGTGGTCGGTGGACATCTCGATGCCGAAACGCATGCGCAGCACCTTGGCTTCGCGGGGCGTGAGGCTGTCCAGGATGTCCTTGACCACGTCGCGCAGGCCGGCTTGCAGGGCTGCATCGATGGGGGCGGTGTGCGTGCTGTCTTCGATGAAGTCACCCAGGTGGCTGTCGTCGTCGTCACCGATCGGCGTTTCCATGGAGATCGGCTCTTTGGCGATCTTCATGATCTTGCGGATCTTGTCTTCCGGGATTTCCATTTTCTCGGCCAGGATGGAGGCATCGGGCTCAAAGCCGAATTCCTGCAAGTGCTGGCGCGAGATGCGGTTCATCTTGTTGATGGTCTCGATCATGTGCACTGGGATGCGGATCGTGCGGGCCTGGTCCGCAATGGAGCGGGTGATGGCCTGGCGAATCCACCAAGTGGCGTAAGTCGAGAACTTGTAGCCTCGGCGGTATTCGAACTTGTCCACGGCTTTCATCAGGCCGATGTTGCCTTCCTGGATCAAGTCGAGGAATTGCAGGCCGCGGTTGGTGTACTTCTTGGCGATCGAGATCACCAAGCGCAAGTTGGCCTCGATCATCTCTTTCTTGGCGTCGCGTGACGAGCGCTCGCCGGCGTTCATGCGTTTGTTGATGTCTTTCAGTTCATCGAGCGGCACGACCACTTGCGATTGCAAGTCCATCAATTTTTGCTGCAGGTCCTGCACAGGCGGGATGTTGCGGCCCATGACGGCGCTCCAGCTCTTGCCCGCAGCGGCTTGTTTTTCGATCCACTTGAGGTTGAGCAAGTTGGAGGGGATGCGCTTGCCGTTTTTGTCGCGGCCGCTGAAGTCGGCAATGAAGTTGTCTTGCGGGTAGCCGCATTTGTCCACGATGATGCGGCGCAATTCGCGTTCTTTTTTGCGCACGTCGTCCACTTGGCCGCGCACCATGTCGCACAATTTTTCGATCGTTTTGGCGGTGAAACGGATGGTCATCAGCTCTTCGGACAGAACCGACTGCACCTTGACGTAGGCGGGCGTGCCCCAGCCTTCCTTGTCGTAGACCTTGTGCACTTTTTCGAAGTACTCGGTGATGCGTTCAAAGCGTTCCAGAGCCTGATTTTTCAGCTCTTCGAGCTTCTTGGTCAGGGCTTTGGAGCCGCCTTTGCCGTCGTCGTCGTCGGCTTCGTCGAATTCGTCAAAGTCTTCTTCGGCAACGTAGTCGTCGGCTTCGTTCAGGTTGGCGAAACCGTCCACCACGGTGGAGATGACGATTTTGCCTTCGCGGATTTCGTTGGCCAGGCGCAAGATTTCGGCGATGGTGGCAGGCGATGCGCTGATCGCGGCCATCATGTCCATCAAGCCGCCTTCGATGCGCTTGGCGATCTCAATCTCGCCTTCGCGGGTCAGCAGTTCCACGGTGCCCATTTCGCGCATGTACATGCGCACGGGGTCGGTGGTGCGGCCGAATTCGCTGTCCACGGTGGACAGGGCGGCTTCGGCGGCTTCTTCGGCTTCCTCTTCGGTTGATCCGGTGGGCGCGTTGTCGGTGATGATCAGGCTCTCGGCGTCGGGCGTTTGCTCGTACACCGCGACACCCAGGTCGTTCAGGGTGGCAATCACCACTTGCAGGGTTTCGGCATCGACCAGTTTGTCGGGCAGGTGGTCGCTGATTTCGCCGTTGGTCAAATAGCCACGGGTCTTGCCCAACTTGATCAGGGCTTTCAGACGGTCGCGGCGCTGCACCATCTCGGCTTCGGTCAGGACGGTTTCGTCCAAACCGAATTCTTTCATCAAGGCCCTTTCTTTGGCCTTACTAATCTTCATGCGCAGGGGCTTGACCTTTTCGGTGGTGCCCGAATTGGCCTCGGCCACCGGCTCTTCGTAGAGCTCGGCTTCGAGCTCGGCCAATTCATCGTCGATGGTCGGCTCGGCAATGCTGCCTTTTTTCTTGGGTCCGCGTTTGGCCCCGACCACTACTTTTTTGGCCGCAGGCTTGTTGTCTTCGGCGGGCGCTGATGCCTTGGCAACTTTGGTTGGTTTTTTGGGTTGTGCGTCGGCTACAGCCTCTTTGGCTTTGGCAGCGGGTTTCTTATCGATGACTTCGGATTTCTTGGCGGGCACGGGGGCGGCTTTCTTCTCAGGCTTGGCAGGGGCGGCTGGGGCAGGCGTGGCTTTGACTTTGGGCGCTGCTGCCTTGGGGGCCACTTTGGCCACCGGTTGGGCAGGTTTTTTGGCCGCCGCTGGGGCGGACACCTTCGCAGGTGCTTTGGCTGGCGCTTTTACTGCTGCCGTGGCCTTGGCGACGGGCGCTTTGGCTTTGGCGGTGACAGGGGTCTTGGCAACGGCTTTGGACTTGGCAGGGGCCTGGGCAGGCTTCTTGGGCTTTTGAGCGGGCATGGTCAACCTCAGATCACAAAAAGGGACAAGTAAACAGACACAGTCAGCGCCAAATACATCCCGGCGCGGGCGTGGGTTAAGGCACAGATCAATACCCCAGATGGGTGTTCAATCTGCATTGGCAAGAGGGTGGGCGAACATTTGGTATGCAGTCCTTGCGGAACGGTGACCTGCCCACTTGGGGGCGTTGCGCTGATGGCGGTGGTCGGGCCGGAGGTGCTGCTGTCGCGCTTGCCGAAAACCCTAGATTATACCAGATTTTTTTAGGAATAGGCTTGCGTTGGCTTGTGCCGATGGTTCCAGCCCGAGGGTGTGTCCAGGTCAGCGCCGCCCCCGTTTCTGTCATCCTGGGCGAAACTCCGAGGAGCAGTGGGCTGTTTCAGTCGTTGTCGGATTGCCTGAGTTTCATCAAGGCCATCAGGCCGCCAGCGCTGTTGTTGAACACTGAAAAAGTGCCGCCCATGCGCTGAACGGCTCGCTCGACGATGGCCAGGCCAAGGCCAGAGCCGGTGGCAGCTGTTCGGGCCGCATCGCCTCTGAAGAAAGGTTGGGTAAGGTTTTTCAGTGTTTCTTCAGAAACGCCTGGACCTTGGTCTCGCACGCGCAACAGCACCCAGCCTTCGTGCACACGGGCGACGATTTCGACGCGTGTGATGCCGTCTTCGGGGCTTTGGCCGTAGCGCCGTGCGTTTTCGAGCAGGTTGGACAGCACGCGCCCCAGCTCCACCGGTTCAGCTTGAACTTGCAGGTCTTCGCTCACGTCCACCGCGATGTGCAAGCGCGCGTTGTTTCGCCACGGGGTGATGCAGCGGCTGATCACGCCAGTCAAAAGCACAGGCCCTAAGTCGGTGGGCTCTGGACGGGCATAGTCCAAGAATTTGTCAATGATGTCGTCCAGTTGCTCGATGTCGGCCGCCATCAGCTCGCGGGTTTGGGGGTCGCTCACGCTCAACTCTGTCTCAAGGCGCAGGCGGGCCAAGGGCGTGCGCAGGTCGTGCGATATCCCGGCCAGCATCAAAGCGCGTTCGGCTTCTATTTTGGCCAGGCGCTCGGCCATTCGGTTGAAACCGATGTTGACTTCGCGTATCTCGCTGGTCGCGGCCCCCTCGTCCAGGGCTGCGCCATGAAAGTGCCCCTCCCGCACGCGACTGGCGGCGTAGGACAGGCGCTTGAGCGGTCTGTTGATCAAGCCTGCCATGACGGCCGCCCCTAGCAATGACAGCGATGTGGTGATGCTCAGCCAGATCAACCAGGCAGTTCCCCCCAGGGGTTTGAGGCGAGAGGGGTCCATCTGCAACCAATAGCTGTCGCGTTCGATGGCAAAGCCAATCCACAAACCCTCTTCTTCGTTCACGCTGGAGGCCACCACGGTGTCAGGCCCCAGTCGTTGGGCCATCTCATTGACCAGTCGGCTGTCCATGCTGGAATCGGTGAAGGCCACGATGCGATCTGTGGGTTCGCGCAGCTGGATGCTGACGTCCTCTTCGTCGGCCAGCATGGTGATGAGGGACAGCCGCGCGATCTCGTCGCTGTTTTTCAGTGCGGTTTTGGTCAGGTTGACCACTGTGGCGATTTGGTGGGCATTGCGCAGGATGCGGGGCTCATATTCCTGCGTCTTGAACATTTGTAAACTTGCCACGCTGCTGAAAAAAATCAGCAAGGCCAACCAGAAAAAGGTGCGCCAAAAAAGGCTGAGCTTGACCAGGGGCCCCGCTGGAGCTGGGGTCGTCACCTCATCTGCGGCAATGGGCGCTGTTTCACGCTTGTCCATCGGGCACAAAGACGTAACCGACACCCCAGACGGTCTGGATGATTTTGGGCGAGGCGGGGTCGACTTCGATCATTTTTCGCAAACGGGAAATCTGCACATCGAGGCTGCGGTCAAAGGGCTCGAACTCTCGGCCACGCGCCAGTTGGGCCAGCTTGTCTCGCGTGAGCGATTGACGGGGGTGCCTGGCCAAAGCCTTGAGCATGGCAAATTCGCCGGTGGTCAACGCCATGTCCACGCCGTCTTTGCTCAGGGCTCGGGCCCCCAGGTCGAGCTTGAAGTGGCCAAAGTTGATCACCTCGTCTTCGGCAGAGGGCGAGCCGGGCAGCTCGTTGACGGGCCTGCGGCGCAGCACGGCATGGATGCGGGCCAGCAACTCCCGGGGGTTGAAGGGTTTGCCCAAGTAGTCGTCGGCCCCAATCTCGAGGCCGTTGATGCGGTCGACGTCTTCGCCTTTGGCGGTCAGCATGATCACGGGTGTTTTGACCCCAGTGGCACGCAGGCGTTTGCAAATACTCAGACCGTCTTCGCCGGGCAACATCAGGTCCAGCACCAACAAATCAATGGTCTCACGCAGCAGAATGCGGTCCAGGGCGCGGCCGTCTTCGGCCAACAACACGTCAAAACCCTCTTGCGACAAAAATCGACGCAGCAAGTCTCGAATGCGGGCGTCATCGTCCACGATGACGATTTTGTCCAAACGTTTTGTGTGACTCATGGGTTTACTGGGCAGTCCAACCGCCGTCCATGTTCCAGGCCGCGCCGCGCACGTTGTTGCCAGCTGCCGAGCAGAAGAAAACCGCCAGCTCGCCCAGCTCTTCGGGGGTGGTGAACTGCATCGAGGGTTCTTTTTCTTGCAGCAGGACTTTTTTGGCTTCTTCGTTGGACAAGCCCATGGCCGCGGCTTTGGCGTCCACCTGTTTTTGCACCAGGGGGGTCAGCACCCAGCCGGGGCAAATCGCGTTGCAAGTCACGCCGGTGGTGGCGTTCTCAAGGGCGGTGACTTTGGTCAAACCCACCACGCCGTGCTTGGCTGCCACATAGGCCGACTTTTCGGCGGAACCGACCAGACCGTGGATGGAGGCGACGTTGATGATGCGTCCCCAGTTGACGGCCTTCATAGCGGGCAGGGCCAGGCGGGTGGCGTGAAAGGCGCTGCTCAAATTGATGGCGATGATGGCGTCCCAGCGCTCGACAGGAAAGTCTTCGATCTTGGCCACATGTTGGATGCCAGCGTTGTTGACCAAAATGTCCACGCGGCCAAAGGTGTCGGCGGCGAACTTCATCATGGCTTCGATCTCGCCCGCCTTGCTCATGTCGGCGCCGTGGTAGGCCACTTTGACACCCAGGGCCGCGATCTCAGCCTTGGGGCCTTCGACATCGCCAAAACCGTTCAGCACAATGTTGGCGCCTTGCTTGGCCAAAGCCTTGGCAATGCCCAGTCCGATGCCGCTGGTTGAACCCGTGACCAGTGCTGTTTTACCTTGCAACATGTTTTCCGCTCCGAAAGATGAATTAGGATGTTCAAAAGTCCATTATGGCGCTGCCCAAGCCCGGTTTGGCGGGCAGCCCCTTCAGATTGTTTCCGATTGTCATGACCCTCACACCCGACGCCCCCTCACCATCTCCACAGCTTGAATGGGTGACTTGCCCGCACCCCGAAGGCCAGCACCGCATGGCTTACTGGCGCTGGGGCGACGCGAATGCACGCCACTTGGTGGTGTGCGCGCATGGTTTGACCCGCCAGGGGCGCGATTTTGACCGTTTGGCCCAAGCCCTTGTGGCACAGAGCCCCGAGCCTGTGCAAGTGATCTGCCCCGATGTGGTGGGGCGAGGGCGCAGCGAATGGCTGAGCGAGCCCGCGCTGTACCAAATTCCGCAGTACGCGGGCGACATGCTGGCCATGCTGGTCCAGATTCAGTATCAGCTGGGTGCGGACAAACCCCTGCAAGCGCTGGACTGGGTGGGCACCAGCATGGGCGGGTTGATTGGCATGTTGCTGGCGGGGCAGCCGGGTTTGCCGTTGCCTGCGCCGATTCGCCGTCTGGTGCTGAACGATGTGGGGCCAGCCATCGCTTGGGGCTCGGTGCAGCGCATGCAAAGTTATGTGGGCCAATACGGCCAGTTCCGCGATCTGGATGAGGCGGCGGCTGCAATGTGGTCTTTGTCAACTGGTTTTGGGCCCGTGCCTGCCGATGTGTGGCGCGAGATGTCTGCGCACATGTTGCGCCCCGGCAGCGATGGCGCCGTGACCTTGCACTACGACCCGGCCATTGGCGTGCCGGTGCGGGCCATGACACCCGAAGCGGCGGCGGCGGGCGAAGCCACGTTGTGGGCTTTGTATGACCAGATTCAGGCGAAAACCTTGCTGATTCGCGGGCAAGACTCTGACTTGCTCACCCCCGAAACCGCCACCGCCATGACCGAGCGCGGCCCCCGCGCCCAGCTGGACACCTGGCCGGGTTTTGGCCATGCCCCGACCCTGACAGGTGACGACCAAATTGCGGTGGTGGCCAAGTTCTTGCTTGGCGATTGAGGCCATGGTCAGCCCCACTTCCAGCCATTCCGCCAGACCGATGTCGCCACCGGGGCGCTTGCACGCGCCGCACTTCCCCCCCACGGCATTGCCCCCCGCCTCATTGCCGCCTGTGATGCTCGCCACGGCCGATGCCGCCGAAAGTGCCGAGCACAGCGAAACCCTGGCCAAAGCCCGCGCCTTTGCCGAGCCGCTGATCGCGGGCGAAACGCTGGACACGGGTGAAAACATCCTGGCGCATGCCGATGCTGTGGCCGCGATCCTGGCCGACATTGGCGGTTCGGTGGCCATGCAGGCGGCCAGTTACCTGGTGTATGCCTGCCCGCACCTGAACAAGCCCGAAGAGGTGATGGCCAAGGCCTTTGGTCAGCAGTTGGCGCAACTGGCCATGCAGACCCACCAGCTGGTGATCGTGCAGCGCTTGTCCCGGGCGGCCGAGGCCCACACCCGGGGGCCGGACAACACGCCGCTCAGCCCCCGATTGCAGACCGAAAACGTGCGCAAGATGCTGCTGGCCTTTAGCCGCGACTTGCGGGTGGTCATGCTGCGCCTGGCCTCGCGTTTGCAGACCCTGCGCCATTACGCCGCCACCAAACTGCCCGTGCCCCCCGAGTTGGCCAGCGAATCCCTGCAGGTGTTTGCGCCCTTGGCCAACCGCTTGGGCATCTGGCAAATCAAATGGGAGATGGAAGACCTGTCCTTCCGTTTTTTGGAGCCTGTCACCTACAAAGACATTGCCCGGCTTCTGGATGAAAAGCGCACCGAGCGCGAACGCTACATGGTGGCCCTGCGCGAGCGCCTGCAGCAAGCTTTGGCTAGCCAGGGCATTGCGGCCACGGTGGCGGGACGCCCCAAACACATCTACAGCATCGTGCGCAAGATGCGCGGCAAGTTGCTGGCGTTTGACCGTGTGTTTGACATCCGGGCCCTGCGTGTGGTGGTGCCCAGCGTGGCCGATTGCTACCAAGTGCTAAGTTGGGTGCACGAACACTTTGTGCCCATTGCCGAAGAATTTGACGACTACATTGCCAAGCCCAAAGCCAACGGCTACCAATCGCTGCACACCGTGGTGCGCGACGCCGATGGCGGCCCCATTGAGGTGCAGATCCGCACCCAGACCATGCACGAGCACGCCGAAAACGGCGTGGCCGCACATTGGGCCTACAAAGAGGCCGGGTCCAAAGGCTACACGGGGGTGTCGGCCACCAGTGAATACGACACCAAGATTGCCGTGCTGCGTCAGTTGCTGGCCTGGGAGCGCGACCTGTCCGGGGCGGCGCAAGCCAGTGCGCCAGGCAACGGCCTGTTTGACGACCGCATCTATGTGCTGACGCCCGATGCGGCCGTGGTGGAGCTGCCGCAAGGCGCCACGCCCATCGACTTTGCATACACCGTGCACACCAACTTGGGGCACCGCTGCCGGGGTGCCAAAGTGGACGGGGCCATGGTGCCCCTGAACACGCCGCTGGCCAACGGCCAGACGGTGGAGATCACCGCCATCAAGGAGGGTGGGCCGTCTCGCGACTGGCTCAACGCCGAGTTGGGCTTTTTGGCCAGCCCACGCGCACGGGCCAAAGTGCGTGCCTGGTTCAATGCGCAAGTCAGCGCCGAGACCATCGCCCGTGGCCGCGAGGCGGTCGAAAAATCCCTGCAGCGCCTGGGCCGCACCGCGATCCGCTTGGACGATTTGGCCAGTCAGTTGGGCTTTAAATCTGCCGACGGCTTGTTTGAGGTGGTGGGCAAGGACGAGTATTCACTGCGCAACATTGAGGTCTTGCTCAACCCACCCGCGCCCGCGCTGGAGCCCGACGAATACTTTCAAAAAAAATTCAAAGGTGCGGTCACCCGCAAATCGGCATCGGGCGTGCTGGTGGTGGGGGTGGATTCCTTGCTCACGCAACTCTCGCGCTGCTGCAAACCCGCGCCACCTGATGCGATCGGTGGCTTTGTCACACGCGGCAAGGGCGTCAGCATCCACCGGCAAGACTGCAGCAATTTCCGCGAATTGGCCTCTCGCAACGGCGAGCGCGTGATCGATGTGCGCTGGGGCGAACACAAAGGGCCCGATGCATCGGTTTACCCGGTGGACGTGGCGGTGGAAGCCTTTGACCGGCAGGGCTTGCTGCGCGACATCTCCGAAGTCTTTGCCAAAGAGAAGATGAACGTGATCGGCGTGCAGACCCAGTCGGTCAAGGGCACGGCCTGGATGACCTTCACGGTGGAAATTGGCGATGCGGTCACTTTGAACAAAGTTTTGGGCAGCGTGCGCGGCGTCAAAGGGGTGAGGGCGGCACGCAGGCGGTAAACGCGTGTAATTGAAACGCACCCCAAATGAAGGTTTTTTCTCGCTATAATTCAAGGCTTAGCAGGCGCGTAGCTCAGTTGGTTAGAGCACCACCTTGACATGGTGGGGGTCGCTAGTTCGAATCTAGTCGCGCCTACCAAATTTGGTAGGAAAAACAAGCACTTGGCGGAAACGCCCGGTGCTTTTTTTTCGCACGGAATCCAAACGGAAGACCATGTTTAAATCGATGTCCTGTTCGGCCGTAATTTGACCCTCGAAAACACGTTGTTGTTCAGCATCTAGCCTTCTTGGTTGTTGCCGATCAAACGGTGCAGTTCTGCATGCTCAACAAAATCTACATGAGTTACCGGTAGTGACTTCGTGTGGAATGAATTTATGATCAGCATCAGCGAGCGCATCAAAGACGCCAAGTCACGCTGGCGCTAGGACCGATTTTCGCTGCCGGACAGAACGACGGACGGCTTCAGGGTATCAGCAACGCGACACCGATCGCGATCGTCAGGAGACCAGGCAATGGAACATCCGAACAACCTGCAAAAACCAACGGCGGTATCCGCTTCATCCACGTCATCTGCCGCCGACACGGTCAGCGCGGCCGACGAGACGCAAGAAGCGCATGCTGCCGCGATGCAGTCCTACCTGCGTGACGGCGAGGCCCGGGCCTTCGCGCTCGGCAACCGTGGCCCCATCCGCCGCACCGCGGACGGCCGAATCCACCCCGACATCCTCGACGCCTACTGGCGCTGCGGCTTCTACGTGCTCGAAGGCGTGCTAGGCCCGGAGGAATTGTCCGACATCGAGGCCGACCTGCGCGACAACGTGCTCGGCCGGTTGCCCGTCCATCGCGGCGCCACGGTGGATGCCCTGGGGCGGCCCGCGCTGGCGGTCGACAACACCGCACCGACCCTGTTCTGGTCGAAGCCCCTGGCCGATCCGTTTGGCGGCACCGCGCTTGCCGGGGGCCGCCATCCGGTGAAGATGCATGAACCGACGGCAGCAGTTGGTGCACCCGACGAGATCGTCTACCTGATCCTCGGCTCGCTGCAGTTCTCCGAGACACATCTGCGGGTTTACGGGCATCCCGATCTGCTCGCCGTGGCAGCCGCGGTCAACGGCGACGACTTCGTGCCCTTCAACGAGGCGATGTTTATCAAGGAGCCCGGCCTGGGCGCATCGGTGGCCTGGCACCGTGACGGCCTCACTCACTGGGACAGCCCCGACTGGGACGCCGGCTCGCACGGCTTCAACTTCATGGCGCAGGTCTACGGCTGCACACCCGCCAACGGCGTGTGGGTGGTGCCCGGGTCGCACGCCCAGCGCCGCGTCGACATCAAGGCGATGGTGTCGCGGGCCGGCTCCGACCGGTTGCCCGAGGCGGTACCGATCATCTGCCAGCCCGGAGACGTGGCGATCACCAACCGGCAGGCGGTGCACGGCTCGTTCGCCAACACCAGCCCCGACTGGCGGATCACGCTCAACCTCGGCTTCCACCGGCGACGCTCGGTGCTCGGCGTGATGGGCGGCGGCATCCATGCGACGCCGGCGGTGTTCGACGATGCCCGCATCCGCGAGCGGGCCCGCGCTATCGGCTACGGTATCGAAGCCCGGCGGCAGCGCTTCACACAGGAGACGCCCTTCGTCTATCGGCCGCACGCCGAATCCGGCGAGCGTTTCAGCTGGGACGAGACCGTGCGCGCGACGATGAAGGACTACAACCGGCTGGACCTGAGCATCTGAGCGCTGAATCAAGTCCTCGTCGCTTTCGTTGAAGGCGTTTTTGAGGTTTAGGAGCGAGACCATCAGGCGGGTGGGCAAGCGGGGACTGTTGCCGCTGACCGAAAACCGACCATCTGGGGTGCCATCGTGCTGTGACCAGACCGTTTATGGGGTACGCGCTGGTGTTTTTTTTTCGTTTTGTGAAAATTTGCAGTCGCAAATGAACTGCAGATCCAGCAGACCGCTATTTCTTGCTTTTGAAGCGCGCGATGGCCTCTTTCAAATCTCGAAACTCTTCGCAAGAGAAAACACAGGCTTTGTCCAAGCGCGCCAACATCTGTTCAGCGCCTGCAAGGTCGTTCTTCATGAGCAAGAGTTCGCCGTAGTACTCCAAAGCGCCCCGGTGTTTGGGATCAATCTTCAGCGCCGCTTGGTAAAAGCGCTCAGCTGCGGCCAAATCTGGGGGAGATTTTTTCCGCTGCGCATAGCCCAGCAGGTTGTTCCAATCGGCTGAGTTGCTTTGGTTGGCCGCCTCCAGCGTGCTGATCGCCGCTGAATAGTTGTTGGCCTTGATTTCTTTTTGGGCTTGGCTTTGCCAAGATGACGCAGGCTCTGATGGGCTGGTGTCAGCCGCATGCACACCCACAACACAGGCAGCCAATGCCAATGCCAAGGCGAAAATTTGTTTGGTTTTACGCATGATCTGACTCCTTGAAATTTTGACAAGATAAAGACCTGAGCACGGGTCGCGTATTCAGGCGGTCACCATGCCTTGATGCCGCAGCAAGGCGTCCAGGCTCGGCTCGCGGCCCCGGAAGGCTTTGAACGATTCCAGCGCTGGGCGGCTGCCGCCCGCTTCCAAAATGGCTTGGCGGTACAGGCGCCCGGTTTCCACGCTGGGCGTGCCGTCGGGTGCGGCGGTTTCTTCAAATGCGGCGTAGGCATCGGCGCTCAGCACTTCGGCCCATTTGTAGCTGTAATACCCTGCGGCGTAACCGCCTGCAAAGATGTGGCTGAAGGTGTGGGCCATGCGGTTGAAGGCGGGCGGGCGCATCACGGCCACTTCGTCACGCACTTGGCTGAGAAGCGGCATGAAGTCTTGCGTCGGGTCGTGTTCTGAGTGCACCAGCATGTCGAACAGCGAAAACTCGATTTGCCGCAAGGTTTGCAAGCCGCTTTGGAAGTTTTTAGCGGCCAGCATTTTGTCAAACAGCGCACGGGGCAGGGGCTCGCCCGTTTCTACATGGGCGGTCATGTGGCGCAGCACCGACCACTCCCAGCAGAAGTTTTCCATGAACTGACTGGGCAGCTCAACCGCGTCCCACTCCACACCGCTGATGCCCGAGACATCGCGCTCGCTCACTTGCGTCAGCATGTGGTGCAGGCCATGGCCAAACTCGTGGAAGAGGGTGATCACGTCGTCGTGCGTCAGCAAGGCGGGCTGGCCGTTCACGCCTTCGGCGAAGTTGCACACCAAATGCGCCACGGGTGTTTGCAGCACGCCGGTGTCGGGGCGCTGCCAGCGGCCGCGCACGTCGTCCATCCAGGCACCGCCGCGTTTGCCGGCGCGGGCTGGGGGGTCGAGGTAGAACTGGCCCACCAGTTGGCCTTCGCGTTCGATGCGGTAAAAGCCCACGGCGGGGTGCCAGACCGGGGCCTGGTCGGCGCGGATGCTGACTTCAAACAGGGTTTCGATGATCTTGAACAGCCCGGCCAGCACTTTGGGGGCGGTGAAGTATTGCTTGACCTCTTGCTCGCTGAAGCTGTAGCGCGCTTCCTTGAGTTTTTCGCTGAGGTAAGGGACGTCCCAGGCGTTCAGTGGACCAGAGATGCCCAGGGTGTTGGCAGCGAATTCGCGCAGGTCGGCCAGGTCTTTTTCGGCAAAGGGGCGGGCTTTGGCCGCCAGGTCACGCAAGAAGCTGATGACTTTTTCGGGCGACTCGGCCATCTTGGGAACAACCGACACCTGGGCGTAGTTGTCAAATCCCAGCAGGCGGGCTTCTTCTTGGCGCAGGGCCAGGATTTCCTTCATCAAGGGGGTGTTGTCGAAATGTTGGGTGGCTTCGGGGGCTTGATCCGAGGCGCGGGTGACGTGGGCTTTGTAGAGTTGCTCGCGCAAAGCGCCGCTGTCAGCAAATTGCATCACGGGCAAATACACCGGCATTTTGAGCGACAGGCGGTGGCCTTCTTGGCCTTCTTTTTGAGCGGCGTCGCGGGTGGCCTGCACCACGTCGGCGGGCGCGCCTTTCAATTGGTCTTCGCTCACATACAGGGCAAACTTGTCGGTCGCGTCCAGTGTGTTTTCGCTGAACTTTTGGGTGATCTCGGCCAAGCGTTCCTGAATAGCGGCGTAGCGTTCTTTGGCCGCGCCCTGCAGTTCGGCACCGCCCAGCACAAAGCCGCGCAGGGCGTTTTTGCGGGCCTGCGTTTGCTCGGTGTTGAGGCTGGCGGCGTCAATGGCTTTGTATTTGGCGTACAGGCGTTCGTCGCTGCCCAATCGCGTCCAGAACTCGGTGACGCGGGGCAGGGCGGCGTTGTAGGCGGCGCGCAGCTCTGGCGTATCGGCTACGCTGTTGAGGTGACTTACCGCACCCCAGGCCATGCCCAGTCGCTCGGTGCTCACGTCCAGGGTCTGGGCAATGGCCTTCCATTCGGCTGGGAAGTCGGCGGCGGTGACGGTGTCTAGGGCCTTTTCGGCGGCGCTCAGCAGTTCGTCCAGGGCCGGGGCCACATGATCGGGTGCGATGCGGTCAAACAGGGGCAGGCCGGTGGCGTTGAGCAAGGGGTTGGTCATGAGAATTCCAAAAATCGATTCGGTCAATCATTACTTTGTATCACTTGGCGGCGCGTTCTGCCGCTTCAAGGGTGTTGACCAGCAGCATGGTGATGGTCATGGGACCGACGCCGCCGGGCACGGGGGTGATGTGGCTGGCGACTTGTTTCACGCCTTCAAAGTCCACATCGCCGCACAGCTTGCCTTCGTCGTTGCGGTTCATGCCCACATCCAGCACCACCGCGCCGGGTTTGACCATGTCGGCCGTGAGCACGTTGCGCTTGCCCACGGCGGCCACGATGACGTCGGCCTGCAAGGTCAGGGCTTTGAGATTTTGGGTGCGCGAGTGTGCCACCGTCACCGTGGCGTCTTTTTGCAGCAGCATCAGCGCCATAGGCTTGCCCACGATGTTGCTGCGCCCAATGACCACGGCGTGTTTGCCGCGCAGGTCGTAGCCAATGCTTTCGAGCATCTTCATGCAGCCGTAGGGCGTGCAGGGCCAGAACCCGGGCATGCCGGTCATCAAGGCCCCGGCGCTGGCGATGTGAAAGCCGTCCACGTCTTTGGCAGGGCTGATGGCTTCGATCACCTTTTGCGCGTCGATGTGCGCGGGCAATGGCAGCTGCACCAGGATGCCGTGGATGCTGGGGTCGTTGTTCAGCGCTTCCACGCGGGCCAGCAGGTCGGCCTCGGTCAGGGTGGCTTCGTATTTCTCCAGCACCGAGTGCAGGCCGCTGTCTTCGCAGGCCTTGACCTTGTTGCGCACATACACCTGGCTGGCGGGGTTGTCACCCACCAGCACCACGGCCAGACCGGGGGTGACGCCCTTGGCCTTGAGGGCTTGGGCGCGGGCAGCGACTTCGGTGCGCAGTTGTTTGGAAAGCAGGTTGCCGTCGATCAATTGGGCGGTCATGTGTGAAATATCAAAGGGTCAGGGGGAAAAAGCAAAACGCCCGGCAGGTGCGGGCGTTTCAGTCGGGGGTGGTTGGATCAGGCCTTGGGTGCGTTTTGTCCCAGCGCGATCTTGAGCAAATCGGCCACGGTGTTGGCGTTGAGCTTTTCCATGATGTTGGCGCGGTGAGCCTCCACCGTCTTGATGCTGATGCCCAGATCGTCGGCGATCTGTTTGTTCAGGCGACCCGCGACGATGCGCTCGAGTACCTGGGCTTCGCGGCCCGTTAGCTTGGACAGCAGGGCATCGCGGCTGGCGGCTTGTTGGTAGCCTGCAAACGCCTCACGGGCTTCGTCCAGCATGCGCTCGACCAAGCTCAACAATTCTTCTTCCTTGAAGGGCTTCTGGATGAAGTCCATAGCGCCTTTTTTCATGGTCGTGACCGCCATGGGCACGTCACCATGGCCGGTGATGAACACGATGGGCAGGGGGGATTTGCGCTCAATCAGGCGGTCTTGCAGTTCCAGACCGGTCATGCCGCCCATGCGGATGTCGGCGATCAGGCAGGCGACTTCGCGCGGGTCGTAGCGGCTGATGAAGGATTCGGCACTGTCAAAACAACGCACCCGGTAATCCTTGCCTTCGAGCAACCACTGCAAGGAATCACGCACCGCTTCGTCGTCATCGACAACATAAACCGTGCCTTTTTTCGGTATCAAACTCATTCGTTTACCTCAGTGGTTTGTTGTGTGATCAGTGGGTTTTGACCGGTATCCAGAAGGAGAATCGACATCCTGTCACTTCCGTCGAATTGTAGAGGTTCTCGGAAGTGATCCTGCCCTGGTGGGATTCGATGATGCTGCGGCACAAATTCAGGCCAATGCCCATGCCTTCGACCTTGGTCGAGAAAAAAGCCTCGTAGACCCGCTCGGTGTCCTCCAGGGGCAGACCCTGCCCGGTATCAGTCACCGAGAACTCGACCACCGATTGCTGGTCGATTTGTTTGGGCACGATGCGCAATTCGACCAGGCGCTGCCCTGCGGGGCGCTGGGCGTTGTCGATGGACTCGGCCGCGTTCTTCATCAGGTTGATCAGCACCTGCTCGATCAAGATCGGGTCCACCATCAGTTGGGGCAGGCGGGCGGCCACATGGTGGGTCAGGCGCACGTTGCGTCGGCGCATCTCGATCTCGGCCAACTCCAGCGATTCGCTGACCATCGCCGAAACGTCGGACAACGTGCGATTGGGTTCGCTGCGTTTGACAAAACTGCGGATGCGCAAAATGATCTGCCCCGCCCGCTGGGCCTGACGGGCTGTTTTGTCCAGTGCCGCCAACAGGTCTTCTTCATTGACTTGCTGTGCCTTGATACGCGAAATCATGCCGCTGCAGTAATTGCTGATCGCCGTCAGCGGCTGGTTCAACTCGTGCGCAACGCTCGACGCCATCTCGCCCATGGTGATCAGGCGGCTGGCGTTCTGTGCGCGCTCAGCTTGTTGCCCTGCCAATTCTTCTGCCTGGCGTCGCGGTGTGATGTCGCTGGCGATCACCATTTGTGCCAGACGCCCGTCGGCCCAGTTGATATAACGCGAACGCACTTCCAGCCACTTGCCCAGGTCGGGCAAAAATATCTCTGCGTTGCCAGGGGAGGCAATCGTCAGGCTTTCGGTGGGCAATCCCGCCAGGTCATCCACATCTTCGGATGCTTGCTCGCCGCTGTAGGCACCCGCCTCCTGAACCAGGCGCAAATGGCCCTGGGTGTTCTGTCCAAACCAAAGACGGTAGAGTTTGTTGGCAAACAGCAATTCTTGGCTGCCCAGCGGGGCGACTGAGACCGAGGCGTCAAGGGCTTCGAGCACGATGGTGAAGCGCTCGTGCGAACTGGCCAGTTGCTCGCGAATGCGGTTGGGCTCGGTGATGTCGGTCATCGAGGTCATCCAGCCGGTTTGTTTGCCCGTGGCATCGATCAGGGGGGAAACGTACATGCGGGATTCAAACAACTGGCCATTTTTGCGTTTGACCCGCACCTGAAAGCCGCCCGCCGAATGCTGGCCACTGATTTCTTCCTCCAACCGCTTCATGAGCAACTCGCGGTCTTGGTCGGGCCAATAGGGAAAAGGCGCCACGGCCCCGACCAAGTCGGCCTCGCTCCAGCCCGTCATTTGGCAAAAGGCGGGGTTGACGTAAGTGATGCGGCCACGCAAGTCCAGGGCGCGCATGCCTGTGAGCATTGAGTTTTCCATGGCGCGGCGGAAATTGGTTTCGGCCACCAGGGCCTTTTGCGCCTGCAGTCGCCTGCGGGTGTGACGCCAATTGCCAATCAGCATCCAGCCGGTCATCACGCTGAGCACGTTGACCAGCCAAAAAAGACCGCTGCCCACCAAGCCTTGGGAGGTGCGCCAAGCCTGCGCCCGCAGGACCAGGTCGTTACCCACTGGGGAGACAGGGACCTCGTAATCGTTGCTGCGCCTGTCGCTGCCCGGCATCAACCACCACATGGCTTTGCGTTCGGGCATGACCTGACCGGCCAACAGGCGGCTGCTGCCGTCCTGCAGGGCCACCGCGTACTTGGCCAGCACTTCGGTCGGTATGCCGTATCGCAGCAGGCCTTCCATGCTGTATTCGGCCAGGATCACCCCGCTGAATCGCCCTTGGTCGGTGGTCAGGGGGGTGTGCAGCTGCAGCACCGACATCTGGGTGTCGCGGTCGGCCTCGGCATCAAGTTGGCCGTAAATGGGCTGCATCAGGTCGCGAGCGAGACTGAAATGGCTTTCGGTTTCCCCAATTTTCAGCACTGTGCCCGCGCGCAGTTGGTGACTGGGCGAAATGCTGGAAATGCTCTGGTTGGCCACGATGCGGCGGCGGTCATCGATCCAGGTCAATGACAAAAATTCAGGGTACTGCTGCACCAGGGCCTCGGCGCGCGATAAAAACTGATCGGCTCGGATTTCCTTGTTGGACACATCGCGTGCCAAGCGCATGACTTGCTCTTGCCGCTCCAGCAAGCGCAGGCGCAGGCGCTGTTGGGCGTATTCCACGTCGCGTTTGATGGCTTCTTGCTCCCGTTCAATTTCTTCGACCCGCAAATACCAAAATGCGCTGGCGATAGCGGCTAAAAAAAGCACCACCGCAGCCACTGGGGCCAGGTTGGCGAAACGGTCTTGTCGGTTTGGCGATTGACTGCGCCACCATGACAGCCACCAGGCCCATGGCCCGACTTTGGTCACTACCGATGCTGCTTTGTTCAATTCCATGTTGTAAGTTTAGAGGACAAGGTGTGGCAACCTGTCTTTAAAGGGGTTTCAAACGTCATGCGTTGGGTTGATGTAATTTCATAATACAAAATCATAAAGCACTATTTGAAATTTTTAGCAAATCATGGGAAAATTCAGGCATCATTTCAACAAGACACCCACTTCAGGAGACAAACATGACAGCGGCAACACCACAACAACCAGGCCGTGACCTGGACGCCCAAGAGACCCGTGAATGGATGGACGCCCTGTCCGCCGTGATCGAAAAAGCAGGTCCAGCGCGCGCCCACTTTTTGCTGGAAGAACTGCTGGAAGAGGCCCGACAGCACAGCATCGATTTGCCTTTTTCGGCCACCACGGGCTACGTCAACACCATTGAGCCGCAAGAAGAAGAGCGCTCGCCCGGCAACCTGGAAATTGAAGAACGACTGCGCGCCTACATGCGCTGGAACGCCATGGCCATGGTCGTCAAGGCCAACCGACACAACCCCGAAGACGGCGGTGATTTGGGTGGCCACATTGGCTCGTTCGCCTCTTTGGCCAGTTTGTTTGGTGCGGGTTTTAACCATTTCTGGCACGCTGAGAGCGCTGAACCTGGCAAAGAACACGGGGGTGATTGCCTCTACATCCAAGGCCACGTATCGCCTGGCGTCTATGCCCGCGCCTACCTTGAAGGCCGCTTGACCGAAGAGCAGTTGCTCAACTTCCGCCAAGAGGTTGATGGCAAGGGTTTGTCCAGTTACCCGCACCCCAAGCTGATGCCCGAGTTTTGGCAGTTCCCCACGGTGTCCATGGGGCTGGGCCCTTTGATGGCGATTTATCAGGCGCGTTTTTTGAAGTACCTGCACGCCCGTGGCATTGCCAACACCGAAAACCGCAAGGTTTGGGTGTTCTGCGGCGACGGCGAAATGGACGAGGTCGAATCCTTGGGCGCCATCGGTTTGGCCGCCCGTGAAAACCTCGACAACCTGGTCTTCGTGGTCAACTGCAATTTGCAACGCTTGGACGGCCCGGTGCGAGGCAACGGCAAGATCGTGCAAGAGCTTGAAGGCGAGTTCCGTGGCTCGGGCTGGAACGTCATCAAACTGCTGTGGGGCTCCGGTTGGGACGCCCTGTTGGCCCGCGACAAAGAGGGTGCGCTCAAAAAAATCATGATGGATACGCTGGACGGCGACTACCAGGCCATGAAAGCCAACGACGGCGCCTATGTGCGCAAACATTTCTTTGGTCGCGATCCACGCACCCTGGAAATGGTCTCCAAGATGTCTGACGAAGAAATCTTTGATCTGCGCCGCGGCGGACATGACTCCAAAAAGGTCTATGCCGCTTTCCACAAAGCTGTCAATCACACAGGCCAGCCGACCGTGCTGTTGATCAAGACCGTCAAAGGTTTTGGCATGGGCAAAGCGGGCGAGGGCAAGAACAACGTGCACCAGACCAAGAAGCTGTCGGACGAGGACATCAAAGCCTTCCGTGACCGTTTCAACATCCCGGTGCCTGACAGCGAGCTGTCCAAAATTCCGTTTTACAAGCCTGCGGACGACACCCCGGAAATGAAGTATCTGCACGAGCGTCGCAAGGCTCTGGGCGGCTACTTGCCCCATCGCCGCACCCACAGCGATGAGAGCTTCACAGTGCCGTCGCTCGATACGTTCAAGTCGGTCATGGAGCCCACCGCCGAAGGCCGTGAAATCTCGACCACCCAAGCCTATGTGCGCTTTTTGACCCAGCTGCTGCGCGACCAGGCCTTGGGCCCACGCGTGGTGCCGATTTTGGTGGATGAAGCCCGTACCTTTGGCATGGAAGGCTTGTTCCGCCAGATCGGTATTTACAACCCTGCAGGCCAGCAGTACACCCCGGTCGACAAAGACCAGGTCATGTACTACAAGGAAGACAAAGCGGGCCAGATCTTGCAAGAAGGCATCAACGAAGCCGGCGGCATGTCCAGCTGGATCGCGGCGGCCACCAGCTACAGCACCAGCAACCGCATCATGGTGCCGTTCTACGTGTATTACTCGATGTTCGGTTTTCAGCGCATTGGCGATTTGGCCTGGGCGGCGGGCGACATGCAAGCGCGTGGCTTCTTGTTGGGTGGCACATCAGGCCGCACGACTTTGAACGGCGAAGGCCTGCAGCACGAAGACGGTCACAGCCACATCATGGCCAACACCATCCCCAACTGCGTGTCGTATGACCCCACCTTTGCACACGAAGTCGGTGTCATCTTGCACCACGGTTTGAAGCGCATGGTCGAGAAGCAAGACAACGTGTTTTATTACATCACCCTGCTCAACGAAAACTACGCGATGCCAGGCCTGACCCCCGGCACCGAAGAGCAGATCATCAAGGGCATGTATTTGTGCAAGCCCGGAGCCGTGCTACCGAAGGGCACCTCCGATGCCGGAGACAAGCGCGTGCAACTCTTGGGCTCGGGCACCATCCTGCGCGAATCGATTGCCGCGCAAACCCTGCTGGCCACCGACTGGGGCATTCAGGCCGATGTGTGGAGCTGCCCAAGCTTCAACGAACTGACCCGCGACGGCCAAGACGCTGAGCGCCACAACATGCTGCACCCGATGGAAACACCCCGCGTGTCTTTCGTGGGCCAGCAGTTGGCACAGCACAGCGGCCCCGTGGTCGCTTCGACCGACTACATGAAGGCCTATGCCGAGCAGATCCGTCCTTTCATTCCGAAAGACCGCACCTACAAAGTGCTGGGCACCGACGGTTTTGGCCGCTCTGACTTTCGCAGCAAGCTGCGCGAGCACTTCGAGGTCAACCGCCACTACATCGTCGTGGCGGCCCTCAAGGCGCTCAGCGAAGACGGCGCAGTGCCCGTCAGCCAAGTGGCTGAGGCAATCAAAAAGTACGGCATCAAAACCGACAAGATCAACCCCTTGTACGCATAAAAACTGGAGACGAACATGGCATTGGTAGAAGTTCAAGTCCCGGACATCGGGGATTTAGATGAAGTGACCGTCATTGAGTTGATGGTCAAAGTGGGCGACACGGTGAAAGCCGAGCAGTCGCTGATCACGGTGGAGTCCGACAAAGCCTCGATGGAGATCCCGTCGAGCACGGCGGGCGTGGTCAAGGAAATGCGCATCGCTTTAGGCGACAAGGTCAAGCAAGGCTCGGTCGTGCTGGTGGTCGAGGCCGCAGGTGTGGCGCAAGCACCAGCCGCCGTGGCAGCACCCGTTGCTGCGAGCCCATCCCCTGGCATGGCGAGCCCTTCCCCCGTCATTGCGAGCGAAGCGCGGCAATCCAGTGCAGCGCCTGCAACCCCAGCAGTCGCCGGTTCAATCGACGTGCATGTGCCCAACATCGGCGACTTCAAAGACGTGGCCGTCATCGAGGTCATGGTCAAGCCGGGCGACACCATCAAGGCCGAGCAATCACTCATCACCGTCGAGTCCGACAAGGCCTCGATGGAAATACCGTCCTCACACGCGGGCGTGCTCAAAGAGCTCAAAGTCAAAGTGGGCGACACGGTCAACATCGGTGATCTGTTGGCCATTTTGGAAGGCACCGTGGCTGCTGCTGCAGTTGCACCTGCGGCGGTGACAGCTGCTGCCGTTGTGGCGGTTGCCTCTGCACCCGCTGC
>CAMDFT010000045.1 GCA_945897795.1 Limnohabitans sp. Rim8
GGCAGTGTCATGGCACGGGCCATGGCGGTTTGTTCGGCGCGAAAAGCTTCCAGCTTTTGGCGCAGGGCCGGGTCGTTGTTGGCCAGCATGGCCACGGCAAACAAGGCCGCATTGGCCGCACCGGCTGCGCCAATGGCAAAGGTGGCCACCGGTACGCCCTTGGGCATTTGCACAATGCTGTGCAGCGAATCCACCCCCGACAGGGCTTTGGTCTGCACCGGCACCCCCAGCACCGGCACCACGGTTTTGGCCGCCAGCATGCCGGGCAGGTGGGCTGCGCCGCCTGCGCCCGCGATGATGGCTTGCAAGCCGCGCGCAGCGGCGGTCTCTGCATACGTGAACATATCGTCCGGCATTCTGTGGGCCGAAACCACGCGGGCATCGTGAGGGATGCCAAACTGTTGGAGAATCTGGACTGCGTGCTGCATGGTGTCCCAGTCGGAGCTGGAACCCATGACGACGCCGATGAGCGCTTGAGTCATTGGGTGCTTTTCGTGATCAATGTTGAATTTTAAGGTTTCACCCGCTTGAGGTCTGAAACACAACCCGGAACACTGCCCGCCATGATGGACGTCACGATACAAAACTTTGAAGCCGAGGTCATCGAAGCCTCCATGACCACGCCCGTGCTCGTAGATTTTTGGGCCCCTTGGTGCGGCCCGTGCAAGTCTTTGGGCCCTGTGCTCGAAAAAGTCGAAGCCGCCTACGAAGGCCGCTTCAAGCTGGTCAAAATCGACTCTGACCAAGAGCAGCAACTGGCGCAGGCCTTTGGCATCAAAAGCATCCCCACCTGCGTCTTGCTGAAAAACGGCCAGCCTGTTGATGGTTTCATGGGCGCTTTGCCCGAAGGCCAGGTCAAGCAGTTCCTGGACAAACACCTGCCTGCTGCCGAAGAACTGCAAGCCCATGCTGCCGCTGTCGAAGCGCAGCAACACCTGCAAGAGGGCGACGAGCACAGCGCCCGCGCCGCATTGGAACAAGCCCTGGCCACCAACCCGGGCAACGACGACACCCGTTTTGACCTGGTCAAGCTGCTGATTGGCTTGGGCGAGTTGGCCGAAGCCTCCGCCTTGCTGGCCCCGGCAATGAGCCGCATCCCGGTGCCGCTGCGCTTTGAGGCGCAAACCCAGTGGCTCAACGCGCTGGAGTTTGTGACCACCGACCCCCGTGGTGAATGGGAGTTGGACCAGTTTGACGCCTTGATCGCCCAAAATAAGCGAGATTTCGAAGCCCGTTTTGCCAAAAGCCGCCTGCTGATCGCGATCGGCCAATGGGAAGCGGCCATGGACGAGTTGCTGGAAATCATCATGCGCGACAAGAAATGGGACGACGAAGCCCCGCGCAAAACCTTTGTCGCCCTGCTAGAGCTGATGACACCGCCTAAATCCAAGGCGCAAGACGCCACCGGCAAATCCGCCGGCGGGATCGAATTGATGGGCAAAGCCGCCATGCAAGAAGACCCGCACATGGCCATGATCTCAAGCTACCGGCGCAAGCTGAGCATGATGCTCAACTGATCACAGCTCAACGTCGGGCCTGAAGGTGCCGACCTGCAAAACCCGTAGGCTTTTGACGACTGCGCCGCCAACACACTCAGCGTGTGGCCCCGGCCTGACGTTCAATGTCCATGCGCATGCGCTGCAGCAAGCCTGCCGACATGAGCACCTCGCCCACCACAAACATCGGCCCCACCAGCAAGCCCACCAGGTCGTCCACAAAGGCCGGTTTGCGGCCCTCGAAATAGTGGCCAATGAACTGCAAAACCCAGCCAATCAGAAACAAGCCCAAGCCCGCCTGCCAAACCGCCAGCCCCAGGGCTTGCGCCAGGGGTGGCACCTCGTGGGCGGCGGCGATCAGCGCGCCATTCACCACCGATGTGGCCAGGCCCAGCAACAGATCACCGCGGCTCAGGTACCACAGGCTGGTGAGTGCCCACATGGCCCAGGCCAGCGTCAGCGTCTGACCCGCCACAGACCAGGCCGGGCTCAGCAGCAAGACGCCGATGGACAGTGAAATCAGCGGAATGCCCACCAGATGGGTGGCGATGTTGCGGCGGTCGCGGTGGTAATGGGCGTACTGCACCATCAACAGCGTTGCAGGTCGGAAAAGCGTCATCTGATCCTCTCATTCGGGCAACCAAAGCACCCAATGTAATACTTGTCGTTACAGACATTTACCGGTTTTGGCCCGCCAAGTGCGTTGTGTCAGCCGGTTTTTCAGTGGATGCCCCCTAGAATTGAAACACCACTTTCGAATTCATTTTGAACCATGTCTCGCGTCCAACCCCTGATTACCCCTGAAGAGCTGCAATGTCTGCTCGGCGGTGCGTCTGTGCGCCAGAACGTGCCAAGCCGCAGCCCTCTGGCGCAACTGCCGTCCCTGCATTGGGGCGCGGCACTCTGGCTGGTCAAAGGTATTTTCCTGTATGCCGTGCTCATGAGCCCCGAAGCCGCCAACTTGGTGGGCAGCAGCCGTTACCTGTGGATGCGCGGCAGCCTGGAACTGGTTTGCTTGGCCGCATTCTGGGGCGCTTGCCTGCACCCGCGTGGCCGTCTGCTCGCCAACGCCAGCTTGTTGGTGGCGGGCACCACCTTGCTGCTCGATGCCATGACTCTGCTGGCCTTCCCGGGCTGAATTTTCTGGCCCCAAGACAAAGGCGCTGCCCTGCAGCGCCTTTTTTTGTGCCCTCAATGCCGTGGGGTTCAGCCCATCAGCTTCTTCATCGCCTCTTCGTATTTGGCCGCCGTCTTCTCGATCACCTCTCGCGGCAGACGTGGCGCAGGCGGGGTCTTGTCCCATAGCTCGCCGTTGATCTGGGCGGTTTCCAGCCAGTCGCGCAAAAACTGTTTGTCGTAGCTCGGTGGGTTGGCACCTTGCGCATAACTCTGCTCATAAGAATCTGTGGGCCAGTAACGCGATGAATCGGGTGTCAGCACCTCGTCCATCAACACCAAGGTGCCGTCCTGGTCCAGGCCAAACTCGAACTTGGTGTCGGCAATGATGATGCCTTTGGCAGCTGCGATGTCGCGCGCTGCTTTGTAGAGCTGGAGGCTGATATCGCGGATGCGGGTCGCCAGATCAGCCCCGATCATGGCCACGGTTTGCTCGAAGGTGATGTTTTCATCGTGCTCACCCACGGCGGCTTTGGCTGCGGGCGTGTAGATGGGTTCGGGCAGTTGGCTGGCGTTTTTCAGGCCAGCGGGCAGTTTCACTCCGCACACGGCCTGGTTGTCCTGGTATTCCTTCCAACCACTGCCTGCGAGATAGCCACGCACCACCGCCTCGACCGGAATGGGTTTGAGGCGCTTGACCAACATGGAGCGCCCCGTGACCTGCGGCACTTCTTCGGCAGACACTGCGCTCTCGGGGGCTTCGCCCGTCAGGTGAATCGGGCAGATGTTCAGACCCTTGGGGCCAAGCTTGTCGAACCAGAACAAGGCCATTTGCGTGAGCAGCACCCCTTTGCCTGGAATCGGCTCGCCCATGATCACGTCAAAAGCACTGATGCGGTCCGACGCCACCATCAAGATGCGGTCGTCGCCCACGGCGTAGTTGTCACGCACCTTGCCACGCGCCAGCAAAGGCAAGGAAGTCAGGGCCGAGGTGTGAAGCGCAGAAGTCATGGCAAAAAACAGTCCCACAAAAAAGAAAAAGGCCCGTTGAACAGACAACGGGCCATTCGGGTCAATTATCGCAGGCTCAGTTCACCACTTGGGCCAATTCACCCCGCGCGTAACGGGCGGCCACCACCTGCAGGTTGTCGCCCTTGATCTTGGGCGCTTGGCCTTCGCAGCCGAACTGCAAGTAGCGCTGTTTGCAGATTTGCTTGGCCGCTTCGCGGGCGGGCTTGAGCCATTCGCGGGCATCGAACTTGTCGGGGTTTTCAAACAGGAACTTGCGGCAAGCGGCGGTCATGGCCAGACGGATGTCGGTGTCGATGTTGATCTTGCGCACGCCGTGCTTGATGGCTTCCTGGATTTCCTCGACCGGCACGCCGTAGGTTTCCTTCATTTGGCCGCCGTACTGGTTGATCATGGCCAGCAGGTCTTGCGGCACGCTGGACGAGCCATGCATCACCAAATGGGTGTTGGGAATGCGCTGGTGGATTTCCTTGACGCGGCTGATCGCCAAAATGTCGCCCGTGGGCTTGCGGCTGAACTTGTAGGCGCCGTGGCTCGTGCCAATCGCAATCGCCAAAGCATCCAGGCCAGTGGCCTTGACGAATTGGGCGGCCTCTTCGGGGTCGGTCAGCATTTGGCTGTGGTCCAGCTTGCCCACCGCGCCAATGCCGTCTTCTTCGCCGGCTTCGCCGGTCTCCAAATTGCCCAGGCACCCCAGCTCACCTTCCACCGACACGCCCAACAAATGGGCCATGTCCACCACGCGGCGCGTCACGTCGACGTTGTAGGCAAAGTCGGCCGGGGTCTTGCCGTCTTCCAGCAAGGAGCCGTCCATCATCACAGAAGAGAAACCCAAGTTGATCGCGCCCTGGCAAACCGCAGGGCTTTGAGCGTGATCTTGGTGCATGACCAGTGGAATATGGGGCCACTGCTCGGTGGCGGCCTGAATCAGGTGCTTGATGAAGGGCTCACCCGCGTATTTGCGGGCACCGGCACTGGCTTGCAAGATGACGGGCGCTCCGACCTCGTCGGCGGCCATCATGACGGCCTGGACTTGCTCCAGATTGTTGACGTTGAAAGCTGGAATGCCGTAGCCGTTGACGGCCGCGTGGTCCAGCAGCTCGCGCATTGAAACGAGTGCCATGGTGGTGATTTCCCGAGAAGTTAAAAATTCAGATAAGCCGGGCTGTAACCGGCTTGTAACGTATTGGATTTTATAGGTTCCAGTGTGCCGCAGGCCTGCGATGGAAGCGGCCCCGCAGCCTTTAAATGATCGGTTCAAATGTCTGTCATTGGGTAGCTCGGGCCTTGACGGTCCGACAGCCATCTTTTAGCGAAGGGCCATTTAAGGGTTGGACCGGTCAAAAGCTCAGGTGGCCCGGCAAATCTTGAGGGTGTTGGTGCCGCCTGGCGTGCCCATGGGCTCACCCACGGTGATGGCGTAGACATCCCCCGCTTGCACAATGCCGCGCTTTTTCAGGTGCGCTTCGGCTTCGGTCAATGCGGTGTCGCGGTCGGTGCTGGTGTCCATCAACAAGGGGCTGACGTTGCGCATCAAGGCCATCTTGCGCTGGGTGGCCACCTTGGGCGTGAGCGCATAAATGGGCATGCGCACGCTGTGGCGGCTCATCCACAGCGGGGTTGAGCCCGAATCGGTCAAGGCCACAATCGCCTTGGCCTTGAGGTGGTGCGCGGTGAACAGCGCGCCCATGGCGATGGCGTGGTCAATGCGGTTGAAGTGGGCACCCACAAAATCGTCGTCCAACGGGTCGTGGTCGGTTTTCTCGGCTTCCAGGCAGACGGCGGCCATCATCTCCACCGTCTCCAGCGGGTACTTGCCCGCGGCGGTCTCGGCGCTCAGCATCACCGCGTCGGTGCCGTCCAGCACGGCGTTGGCCACGTCGCTCACCTCGGCACGCGTGGGCACCGGGTTGACGATCATGCTTTCCATCATCTGTGTGGCGGTGATGACCAGTTTGTCCATTTCGCGGGCGCGTTTGATCATGTGCTTTTGCAAGCCCGGCACAGCCGCGTTGCCCACCTCTACCGCCAAATCACCGCGCGCCACCATGATGCCGTCGGACACGGCCAGGATGCGGTCGAGCTCGGGGATGGCTTCGGCACGCTCGATCTTGGCGATCAAACCCGGGCGGTGTCCGTTGGTGCAGGCCACGTTGCACAGCTGACGCGCCATTTCCATGTCGGTGGCGTTTTTGGGGAAGCTCACCGCCACATAGTCGGCATTGAAGCTCATGGCCGTGCGAATGTCGTCCATGTCCTTGGCCGTCAGGGCAGCAGCCGTCAAGCCGCCGCCTTGTTTGTTGATGCCCTTGTTGTTGGACAACTCGCCGCCCAACTTGACGGTGGTGTGCACCTGCTCGCCCTTGACTGCGGTCACCGTGAGGACAATCAGGCCATCGTTGAGCAGGAGCACATCGCCCGCTTTCACGTCACGGGGCAATTCTTTGTAATCGAGGCCCACGCCGTTGATGTCGCCCGGGTCCGTGCGCGAGGCGTCCAGCACAAAGGGGGCACCTGGCTCCAGCATCACTTTGCCCTCGGCAAACTTGCCCACCCGGATCTTGGGGCCCTGCAGGTCAGCCATGATGGCCACTTCGCGGCCCGCACGTTGCGAGGCTTCGCGCACCAAACGGGCACGGTCCACATGGTCTTGCGCCTTGCCGTGGCTGAAGTTCAGGCGAACCACATTCACACCGGCCCGGATCATGGCCTCCAACAGTGCGGGATCGCTGGAAGCGGGGCCTAAGGTGGCAACAATCTTGGTGGCGCGACGGGGCATCAGGGAATCTCCAATGTAATTTGATTTCAATTCTCACACGAAACGGGTGACACAACCGGTTCTTTTGGCGCGCATCATTCGACACCACAATACGCAGCACCACGCCAACAACTGGCAGCTTTCAGACTTTTGGGTGCAAGTTGCCTCCAGATCACGCCAGTTGCTTGCTTTTACCCTTTCCAATACCCTTGAATTGATCTTTGTCAGTCATGCCCACCGCCAAGCCGACTAAACTCCACGCTAAGCGATTTACTTTCAAGCGTTATGACTGCCCTACACACACCCAACGTCGATCAGCCCATCCCATTGGACCAACCCCTGCCGCACCGCAAGACCTTGCGCGAATGGCTGGTGCCCTTGTCCGAGCGCAGTACGGCGCGCGCTTTTGTGTTGCTGGCTTTTGACTACGCCTTGTTCTTTGCCCTGATTGCGGCCACCGTCATGCTCGAAGCCGTCTGGGCCAAGCTGCTGTGCGGCTCGGTGGCGGGCTTTGTCATCGGCCGGCTGTTCGTGATTGGTCACGACGCCTGCCACCAAAGTCTCACGCCTCACCGTGAGCTGAACAAAGTGCTGGGCCGCATCGCCTTTTTGCCCTCGCTCACGCCTTACAGCCTCTGGGACACCGGCCACAACGTGGTGCACCACGGTTACACCAACCTCAAAGGCGTGGATTTTGTCTGGACGCCCCTGACCGCCGAAGAGTTTGCTGGCTTGGGCTTTGGGCAGCGCTTGCTGCAACGCGCCTACCGCAGCGGCTGGGCCCCTGGCCTGTATTACATGATTGAAATCTGGTGGAAGCGCGAGTTCTTCCCCAACAAAACCCACATGCCCACGCGCCGTCCGATATTCTTCAAGGACAGCATGCTGGTCAGCGCCTTTGCCGTGCTGTGGATCGCCACCATCACTGCCGCGGCCGTCTACACCGGGCAATCGGTCTGGCTGTCCTTGCTCATGGGCGTGGCGATCCCCTTCTTTTTCTGGAACACCATGATCGGCTTTGTGGTTTATGTGCACCACACCCATGTCAAGGTGTCTTGGCACGACAACAAAGCCGCTTGGACCAAGGCCGCGCCCTTTGTGTCCACCACGGTGCACCTGACCTTTCCGTTCAACATCGGCGGCATGATGCACCACATCATGGAGCACACCGCCCACCATGTGGACATGAGCATTCCGCTGTATCGCTTGAAACAAGCCCAGGCCAAGCTTGAAGAAATGCTGCCTGGCCGGATCATCGTTCAGCCCTTCTCCTGGAAGTGGTACTTCGAGACCGCCCAAAACTGCAAACTTTACGATTTCGGACGTGAATGCTGGACCGACTTCAAAGGCAGCATGACCAGCCCGGTGCGCGGCAACTTGCCGTCTGCTGCCCAGGCCTGATCAGGGCGTCGACGCCAGCCAAAAAAAACCCCGCGATGCGGGGTTTTTTGTTGTCGGAAATCTGAAGATTCATGTCGGGGCTGAAGCCGCCGACCTGCAAAATGAACTGCCGGCGGTTTCAGCCACGACGCTTATTCAACCGGCTGCGCGTTTCATCAAAATTTCAATGGCAGGCAAAGTCTTGCCTTCCAGGATTTCCAGGAATGCGCCGCCGCCTGTGGAGATGTAGTCGACCTGCTCTTCGATGCCGTACTTGGCAATCGCCGCCAGCGTGTCCCCTCCGCCTGCGATGCTGAACGCGCTCGACTCGGCAATCGCATGGGCAATCACCTTGGTGCCGTTTTCAAAGGCCGCAAACTCGAACACGCCCACTGGGCCGTTCCACACAATCGTGCCTGCTTGCTTGAGTTGGGCGGCCAGCTTGGCAGAGGTCTCAGGGCCAATGTCCAGGATCAGGTCGTCGTCGGCCACGTCGGTGGCTTTTTTAACGGTGGCCACCGCGTCAGCCGCAAAATTTTTGGCGGTCACCACATCGGTCGGAATCGGCACTTCGGCCCCACGCGCCTTCATGGCCTCGATCACGGCTTTGGCCTCACCCACCAAATCGGCCTCGGCCAGGCTTTTGCCGATCTTCAAACCTGCCGCCAACATGAAGGTGTTGGCAATGCCACCCCCCACGATCAGCTGGTCCACGTTTTTGGACAGGCTCTTCAAGATGGTCAGCTTGGTCGAGACTTTGCTGCCCGCCACGATGGCGGCGAGCGGGCGCTTCGGGTTGGCCAGGGCCTTGCTGATCGCGTCGATCTCGGCCGCCAGCAAGGGGCCGGCGCAGGCAATGGGCGCAAACTGGGCGATGCCGTAGGTCGTGCCTTCAGCGCGGTGGGCGGTTCCAAAGGCGTCGTTCACGTAGATGTCGCACAGCTGGGCCATCTTGCGAGCCAATTCTTCATTGTTCTTCTTCTCGCCTTTGTTGACGCGGCAGTTTTCGAGCAACACCACTTGGCCGGGGGCCACGGTCACGCCCGCAACGCTGGCGTTGCCTTCTGAGCCTGCCCAGTTGGCGACCAAAGGCACGCCATTTTCATAAGGGTGGCCGAGCAACTCGCCCAGACGCTTGGCCACCGGGGCCAGCGAGTCTTCAGGCTTGAACTCGCCCTCGGTCGGGCGGCCCAGGTGCGAGGTCACCATCACGGCGGCACCAGCTGCCAGCGCCATCTGAATGCAAGGCACGCTGGCGCGGATGCGGGTGTCTTCGGTGATGCTGCCGTCATCGGCTTGCGGCACGTTCAGGTCGGCGCGGATGAAAACACGTTGGCCAGCGGCTTGGCCGTTGGCACACAGATCGGAGAAACGGATTACGTTCATGGTGTGAAAAAAAGTAGATGGATCAATTCGCATTGATTTTAAAAGCCTGGACTGACCGGGGCTGACACCCTGCTGCGAACGACAAACAAGGTCGTCGTGAATTACCAGCCCAACCCCAGACGCAAAGGCAAATACACCGCCATGCCCACCAGGATCGTGGTCAGCACACCGCGCCGCCAAAAGTAAGCAGCCACACCCGCCGCAGCTGCGTACAAGCGCGCGTCTTGCCAGGTGCTGACCAACTCGCCCTGCACCGTGATGATTTCGGGAATGACCACGGCCGAGAGCGCAGCAATGGGCGCGTACTGCAGACCGCGCTGCGCCCAGTCAGGCAATTGCCAGGCCTGGCTGGAGATGAAAAAGAAACTGCGCGCCACCACCGTGACCACGGCCAGGCCGACGATGACGCCCAAGGTCCAAAAATCGGTGCCGTTCATGCCACCGCCTTGGGGGCAGGACGGATTTTTTCGACCGTCAGGCACAAGATCACAGCCACCGCAATCGCCACGACGATGTTGAGCTTGAGCGGCAGGTTGTAAGCGACCACTGCGGCCACGCCCGCCACAGCGGCTGACAGAATGCGCATGCGCGAGCTGGCCAGTGAGCACTGGATGCCCAACAGGCACAAAATGCCCGCAAAGCCCAAACCCCATTCGGGCGGGATCAGGTTGGCCAAGCCCACGCCCAGCAGGCTGGCCACGATCCAGCTGCCCCAGTTCAGTAAGTAGTTGCCCGCCAGATAAGCCTCTTGCCCCGTGCGCTCGGCGTCTGAGCTGCCAGGCTGCGGGTATTGGCGGATGAACAGCACGTAAGTGATGTCGGCCGTGAAGTAGCCGTGGCACATGCGCTGCCAGCGCGGTAAGTGCATGAGGTAGTAGCGAAGGTGCAGGCTGAACACCACAAAGCGCAGGTTCACGCAAAAACCAGTCGCCAAAATCACCCAAGCCGGGGCCCCGGCCACCAAAAGCGGAATGGCCGCCAGCTGCGAGCTGCCCGCAAACACCAGCATCGTCATGGCCACCGCCTCGAACACGCTCATGCCCGACTTGACCATGGCCACGCCCGTCATCAGGCCCCAAGCTGCCACCCCCGGCGCTTGCGGGGCCAAATCGCGAAAGCCTTGCCAGAACTCGGCGCGGCGGTAGAGCGTGGGCCGAAAAAACATCAGGCCACCAAACGCTGGCCAGGCTGCAAGGGGCAGCCACGCAAAAAGTCGGCTGCACCCAAGCGCTTGCCACCGGGCCGCTGCAACTGCGTCAGGCACAGCTGGCCTTCACCGCAGGCCACGCGCACGCCCGAGTCATCGGCGCTGAGCACGGTGCCAGGTTGAGCGGTCTGCACGCACGGATGCGCCGTGGCTTGCCAGAGCTTGAGGGTTTCCATGCCCGAATCTGTGGTCAATGGCACGGTCATGCCTGGAAACGGGTCGAAGGCCCGAATGCGCCGCGCCAATACCTCGGCGCTCAAGGCCCAGTCCAATGCCGCCTCGGCCTTGTCGATCTTGTGCGCGTAGTTCACGCCTTCATCGGGTTGGGGCTGGTGCGGCAAGGCGTCGAGCGAAGCCAGCGCCTGCACGATGGCCTGCCCGCCCAGCGCGGCCAGACGGTCGTGCAGCACGGCGGTGGTGTCGGTGGGCGCGATATCGCAAGGCAGAACCAGCAGCATGTCGCCGGTGTCCAGGCCCGCGTCCATCTGCATGATGGTGATGCCGGTTTGCGCATCGCCCGCCTCGATGGCACGGTGAATCGGCGCGGCCCCGCGCCAGCGTGGCAGCAAAGAGGCGTGGATGTTGAGGCAACCCTTGGGCGGCAAGTCCAGCACCCACTGCGGCAGGATCAGGCCGTAGGCGGCCACAATCATGGCGTCTGCTTGGGCGTGCAGCAGGGTCTGGCGAGCGGCAACCGCGTCTTCGGGGTATTTGCCATCGAGCCGCAAGCTGCGCGGCTGGGCCACCGGCACCGCGTGGTCCAGCGCCCACTGCTTGACGGGCGAAGGCTGCAGCTTCATGCCGCGCCCGGCGGGTCGGTCGGGCTGGGTCAACACCAGCACGATCTCGTGGCCTGCCGCATGCAGTGCCGCCATGGCCACTTGTGCAAATTCGGGCGTGCCCGCAAAAATCAGCCGCATGCCGTGCTCAGCGCTCGGCTTTTTGGGCTTTGACCATCTTGGTCTTGATGCGCCCTTGCTTGAGCGGCGAGAGGTATTCCACAAACACCTTGCCCATCAGGTGGTCCAACTCGTGCTGGATGCAGATGGCCAGCATGCCCTCGGCTTCGATGGTGCGGTGTTGGCCACTGCGGTCCAGGGCCGCCACCTTGACGGCCGTGGCACGCTCGACGCCGTCGTAAATGCCCGGCACCGACAGGCAGCCCTCCTCGCCCTTCACGCGCTCGTCGTTCATCCAGGTGATCTCGGGGTTGATCAGCACGATCGGTTGGTTGCGCTCTTCAGAAGTGTCGATCACCACCAGGCGCTCGTGCACGTCAATTTGGGTGGCGGCCAAGCCAATGCCGCTGGCCTCGTACATGGTCTCCAGCATGTCGTCGATCAGGGCGTGCACGCGCGCGTCCACCGCCTGCACGGGTTTGGCCACCTTGTTCAGGCGGGGGTCGGGGTAGCAAAGAATGGGGAGCAGGGCCATGGTTCAAAAAATCAAAATGGATACCGGGTATTTTCGGTCATTTCAGCCCAGCGCCTGCACGGTTCAAGCCGAGAGACCGTATTGCACGAATCGGATCATGAAACGCGCCAGCGCCAAACCGTCGTGCGGCTCGGCAAGACTGCCCATGCTCTGCTCGTAAAGCGGCTCGCCCATCAGGACGCGGCGCTTGTCCAGCAAAAAGGCCGACATCTCGGGTGTGAACTCCGGGTGCGGCTGAATGCAAAACACCTGGTCCCCCAGCGCGTAAGCGGCCACCGGACAATCGGCTTGTGTGGCCAGCAAAGTGGCCTCTTGCGGCAAAGCCAACACCTGATCCTGGTGGCTGGCCAGCAAGGCCATGCGGGGCTTTTGCCCTGGTGCCAGCCCCAAGTGCTCGGGCGCGCCCAGCCAGTCGTAAGCCTGCCGCCCAACCCGCCAGCCCCGGGGCGCCCGCTGCACGGGCGCACCCAAACAATGCGCGATCAGCTGGTGACCAAAACACACGCCTAAAAGTTTGTGCTGGTCTTGCAGCAAACGCGTCACCTGATCGCGCAAGGCCACCACCCAGGGCTCGTCCGAAAAAGCATCGGCGCGGCTGCCGGTTAAGAGCACCGCATCGTAAGCCGCAAAACTGGCTGGGTATTGGCCATGCCGGGCACTGAAGGTGTCGATGCGGCCCTGGTAACCCGCTTGCGCAAACAAACGCTCAAACATCGCCGCCACCCGCGTGTAACGCTGCGCCAGGGGCGGGTCCAGGTCGTCGTTTTCAAGGATGCACAAGTGCATGTGCGCAGAAGGCTGTTGGGTAGGTAGGTGCATGGCGTGATTTTATGGACTTGGCGCGAGCCGAGCTTTGAACCACAATGCTCTGCACAAGATGCATTCGACGGCCATTCAGGCCGCACAGGGAGAGAACATGGTCAACACACCCGAGGAACTGGGCGCTTGGTTGCGGCTGGTGCTCACGCCCGGCGTCGGCACCGAAAGCGCCAGGCGCTTGCTGGCGGCTTTTGGCGAGCCTGAAGCGATTTTTGAGCAAACCGAAACCGCCTTGTGCCAGGTGGTCAGCCCCAAGCAGGCACAGGCCCTGTGCCTCATGCCCGATGGCTGGGCCGCGCTCACGCATGACACCCTGGAATGGCTGCAAGCAGGCACCGGGCCCGGGCGTTGCGTGATCACTTTGGGCGACGCCGACTACCCGGCCCCGTTGCTGGACATTCCCGACCCGCCGCTGATGCTCTACGCCATGGGCCAGACGGCGCATTTGCCCCGGTTGCGGGCAGAGCTTGCGCTGGCCATGGTGGGCAGCCGCAACCCCACGCCCCAAGGCGCAGAGAACGCCCGCGCCTTTGCCCGCAGCTTGGCCGCCAGCGGACTGACTGTGGTTTCTGGCCTGGCACTGGGGGTGGACGGTGCATCACACGAAGGCGCACTGCAAGGGGCAGCGGTGGGGCAGCTGGCCACCATCGCCGTGGTGGGCACCGGACTGGACCGCGTCTACCCGCGCCAGCACCGCGACCTGGCGCACCGCATCGCCCAAAACGGGCTGATCCTGAGCGAATACCCGCTGGGCACACCGCCGCTGTCGCCCAACTTCCCGCGCCGCAACCGGCTGATTTCGGGCCTGTCACAAGCCACGCTGGTGGTGGAAGCCGCCCTGCCTTCCGGCTCACTCATCACCGCCAAGCAAGCCCTGGAGCAAGGCCGCGACGTGATGGCCATACCCGGCTCCATCCACGCCACCCAATCCAAAGGCTGTCACGCGCTCATCAAGCAAGGCGCCAAACTGGTCGAGTCGGCGCAAGATGTGCTGGAAGAACTGCGCCTGCCCGTCCCAGACGCCCAGCAGGTGCTGAACTTGGACAAGCAAACCCCGGAAGATGCGTTCTCAGGCGATGACCCCGAGCGCGCCCTGCTGCGCGCCCTGGGCCACGACCCCGTGGGCCTGGACGCCCTGCAAGCGCGCTGCGGTTGGCCCACCGCCCAACTGCAGGCGCAACTTCTGGAGCTGGAGTTGATGGGCCAGGTCGGTCGTCTGCCCGGGGGCTTGTTTCAGCGCATCGGCCAAGCTTGATCTGCCCCGACCCAGGGCGGGTCTTTGGGTGGAATCAGCCTGCCGAGCCCAGCGCCAATCCCGCATGCTCGCGCAGCGGATGGAAATGGATTTTGGGAAAACGTTCTTGCGCCAGGCGCACGTCGTAGGGGCTGGTGCACAAATAGGCCAATGTGCCTGCGGCGTCGAGTGACATGCGCTGCGGGTAGGCGTTGGTGAACTCGCGCAGCTCGGCCGGGGTGTCGGCGGTGATCCAGCGCGCACCGGTGTACTGGCAGCCTTCCAGGCGCACGTCGCAGTCGTATTCGGATTTGAGACGGTGCTGCACCACTTCAAACTGCAACTGGCCGACTGCGCCCAACAGCATGGGCCCACCGATTTCGGGTTTGAAGACCTGGATCGCCCCTTCTTCACCCAACTGGTCGAGGCCGGTTTGCAGTTGCTTGGTGCGCAGCGGGTTCTTCAGGATCACGGTCATGAAGAGTTCGGGTGCAAAAAACGGCAGGCCGGTGAATTGCAAATTAGCGCCATCGGTGATGGTGTCGCCCAGCTGAACGCCGCCGTGGGTGGTGAAGCCAATGATGTCGCCGGCATAGGCTTCGTCCACCGCTTCACGCCGCTGCGAGAGGAAGGTGACCACGCTGGTGGGGCGCAGTTCTTTGGCGGTGCGCTGCACCTTGAGCTTCATGCCGGGCGTGTATTTGCCAGACGCCATGCGCACAAAGGCGATGCGGTCGCGGTGGTTGGCGTCCATGTTGGCTTGCACCTTGAACACCACACCCGAAAACGCGCTGTCTTCGGGTTGAATTTCTTTGACCACGGGCTGTTTGTTGACCAGCAGGTTGCTGGTGCGGGGCCGGGGCGCGGGGGCCAAATCGACCAAGGCGTCGAGCACTTCCATCACACCGAAGTTGTTCACGCCGGAGCCGAAGAACACGGGGGTTTGCTTGCCCGCCAAGAAGGCCGCTTCGTCAAACGCGGGCGATGCGCCGGTGGCCAGCTCCATGCTGTCCATGGCGGTTTGCCACTCTGCGCCAAAGCGCTCGGCCAGTTGGGCTTGCTCGGTCAGGGCGATGGTTTCGAAGTCTTGCGGCAGGCGTTCGCTGCCGGAGTCGAACACCGTCATGGCCTTGGTGCGCAGGTTGATGATGCCGCCAAACGATTTGCCTTGGCCCACTGGCCAGGTCATGGGCACGCAGGGCATGCCCAGCTCGCGTTCTACTTCGTCGAGGATGTCGAGTGGGTCGCGCACTTCGCGGTCCATCTTGTTCACAAAGGTGATGATGGGCGTGTCGCGCTGACGGCACACTTCAATCAAGCGGCGGGTTTGTGCTTCCACACCGTTGGCCGCGTCAATGACCATCAGGGCCGAGTCCACGGCCGTGAGCACGCGGTAAGTGTCTTCAGAGAAGTCTTTGTGGCCGGGGGTGTCGAGCAGGTTGATGACGTGGTCGCGGTAAAGCATTTGCATCACCGACGAAGCCACCGAGATGCCGCGCTGCTTTTCGATTTCCATCCAGTCCGATGTGGCGTGGCGCGAGGCCTTGCGGGCTTTGACCGAACCGGCGATCTGGATCGCGCCCGAAAACAGCAAGAGCTTTTCGGTCAGCGTGGTTTTGCCCGCGTCGGGGTGGGAAATGATGGCAAAAGTCCGGCGGCGCCGGGTCTCGTTGGCGTAGGTCACAAGGGGTCCTGAGGTCGTGCGGGTGGCCAAACAGCCCCCGTGGTGGCCAAACCCGTGCGGGCTGGCCAAAGGAGCGATTTTACCGGGCTCGGCCCAAATCAGGCCTGCGCGCGCAGTCACCTAGGGGCAGACCCCGCAGCCCATTCGGCCATACACTGCAGGGTATGAACGCCAACCTTATCCTCCTCACGCTCTGCCAGGGCTTGTTTTTCACCAACAACGTCACCTTCATCGCCATCAATGGCTTGGTGGGTCTGTCGATGGCGCCGCTGGGCTGGATGGCGACTTTGCCCGTCATGGGCTACGTGGTGGGTGGTGCCCTGTCGACCGGGCTGGTGGCCAAGAGCCAGTCGCGTTGGGGCCGCAAGGTGTCGTTTCAGCTGGGCTTGGCGGTGGCTTTTTTATCGACTTTGCTGGCCGCGTATGCCGCCTGGAGCCACAACTTTTGGTTGTTGGTGGCGGCCACGGTGATCGCGGGTTACTACAGCGCCAATGGCCAGTTGTACCGATTTGCCGCGGCCGAACTGGCTGCGGACGGCTTCAAGGAAAAAGCGGTTTCTTTGGTATTGGCCGGTGGCTTGATCGGGGCCATCGTGGGCCCCAACCTGGCCTCGCGCACCCGCACCCTGTACGAGGTGCCGTTTTTAGGTGCTTATTTGGCGCTGGGCGTCGTGGCGATTTTGGCCGTGGTGTGCATGGCCTTCATCCGATTCCCGGAGGTGCCCGCCAAAAAGCCCGGAGACAGCGCGGGCCGCCCTTTGCGCGAGATCATGCGCCAGCCAGTCTTCATCGTGGCGGCAGCGGCTGCGGCCCTGAGCTATGGCGTGATGAACCTGCTGATGGCGGCCACCCCGCTGGCCATGCAAGTGTGCGGCTTCAGTTTTGACGATGCGGCGCTGGTGCTCGAGTGGCATGTGATCGGCATGTTCGCGCCGGGCTTTTTCACTGGTCACCTGATCAAGAAATTTGGCACGCTGCAAATCATGGCGGTGGGCGTGGTCATCAACTTTGTGTGCATCGGCATTGCACTCACCGGGGTTGAGTTGCACCAGTTCCTGATTTCGCTGTTCTTGCTGGGGCTGGGCTGGAACTTTTTGTTCACCGGCAGCACCACGCTGGCCATGAAAGCCTGGACCCCCGCCGAAAAAGACCGGGGTCAGGCGGCCATCAACTTCTTTGTTTTTGCCACCATGGCTGTGACTTCCTTCGCATCTGGCGCTTTGGTCACCACACAAGGCTGGATGTGGCTGAACATCGGTTCGATCTTGCCTGTGGCCCTGACCGGGGCGGCGCTGGTGTGGATGGTGCTCAAACAGAGGGACGCGCAGAAAAATGCGCCAGCAGCCAGCGCTTGAGCGCTGTGAACACCTGGGCACGGTACAGGTCGTTGAAGATCTCGTGGTACATGCCCTCAAAACACTGGGCCTGCAGCACGGCGGCGGGCGCAGCCCGCGCAAAGTCGGCGCTGGCCTGGGCATTGACCAATCGGTCCTGGCCTGCGTAGAGCAGCAAGGTGGGCACCTGCCACTGCCCTGCGTCTGCCAGTGTTTGAGCCCCCTGCGTCAGAATCCAGGCCGCCAAACCCGCAGAAATGCGCCGGTGCACCAGCGGGTCGGCCTTGTAGGCTTTCACCACATCGGGATCGCGTGACACAAAGTCGGCATTCAAGCCATTGTCCACGCGCAAATGCGGCACCACGCGGGGCAGACTGGCCAGCAGCATTTTCTGGAACAAGTTGGGGAACGCGCCCAAGGCCGGCGATGACAACACCGCCGCATCGACCGGGCGCAAGCCCTCGGCCAGCGTACGCGCCACCACCAGACCGCCCATGCTGTGGCCCAGCAAGATGAGGGGTGTGCCCTGCAAAGACGGGTGCTGGCGCGTGTCGTCGATCACCCGGCACAAATCGGCTTGCAAACTGCCGGGCCGCAACATGTCACCGCGTGCACCGTGGGATTGGCCGTGGCCTTGCTGGTCGTAGGCCCGCACCGCAAAGCCCCATTGCTGCAAGTGCGCCGCTACCTCGCTGTAGCGCCCGGCATGTTCGCCAAGGCCATGCACCAAAATCACGGTGCCCAAGGGCTTGCTTGCAGGCAGGGCCCAGTCGTACAACGCCAGTGGGCCCGCCTCGCCATTCAAGCCCGACACTTGGGGTCGGGGCAAGGAGGGGCGAGCGATGACGTTCATCAAGGCATCCGCGCCATGACTTCGGCGACCGCCGCCGTGAGCTTTTTGGCATACGGCACATGCAAAAACTCGTTCGGGCCGTGCGCATTGCTCTTGGGGCCGAGCACGCCGCAGACCATCATTTGCGCTTTGGGGAAACCGGCGCTCAGCATGCTCATGAGCGGGATCGTGCCTCCTTGCCCGATGTAGCCCACACCTGCGCCAAAGTGCGCCTGGCTGGAGGCGTTCAGAGCTTGCTCGAACCAGGGCGAGGTGTCGGGGGCGTTCCAGCCGGTCGCGCCGCCGCCGCTTTCAAAAGTCACCCGCGCTTGGTACGGCGCGTTGTCTTCGAGCAGGGCTTTCATCTCGGCCACGGCTGCCGTGAGTTTTTTGGCATAGGGCACATGCAAAAACTCGTTCGGTCCGTGTGCGTTGCTCTTGGGGCCGAGCACGCCGCAGACCATCATTTGCGCTTTGGGGAAACCGGCGCTGAGCATGCTCATGAGCGGGATGGTGCCGCCTTGCCCGATGTAACCCACGCCTGCGCCAAAGTGCGCCTGGCTGGAGGCGTTGAGGGCTTGCTCGAACCAAGGCGAGGTGTCAGGCGCGTTCCAGCCTGTCGCGCCGCCGCCGCTTTCAAATGTGACTTTGGCTTGGTAAGGCGCGTTGTCTTCGAGCAGGGCTTTCATCTCGGCCACGGCTTGCGCGGCATCCACCAGCGGCGGCAGGCGCAGGCTGAGCTTGAAGGCGGTGTAAGGCCGCAGCACATTGCCCGCGTCTTTGATCGCCGGAAAACCTTCGGCACCGGTCACGCTGAGCGTGGGCGTCCAAGTGCGGTTGAGCAGGGCTTGCGTCGGGTCAGTGGTGGTGGGCAGGGCAAAGCTGGTCGAGCCACCGCAGTCGTAGTGCGCCCAGGGGAAGCGCTTGTACACCTCGTCGCCCAAAATGGCGGCTGTGGCTTGGGCTTGCGCCAACCGCTCGGCGGGCACTTCGCAGTGAAAGCTCGCGGGCAGCAGGCGGCCGGTGGCGCTGTCTTCGAGGCGGTCAAGCACCTGGCGCATGATGCGAAAGCTCGACGGCACCAGGCCCGAGGCGTCGCCCGAGTGGATGCCCTCGGTGAGGATCTGCACCTTGAGCGTGCCACTGGCCATGCCACGCAAACTGGTGGTGAGCCACAGCTGGTCGTAGTTGCCTGCACCGCTGTCCAAGCAAATCACCAGGCCCACATCACCCAAGCGGGTGCGCAGCGCGTCCACATAAGGCAGCAGGTCGTAAGAACCCGATTCTTCGCAGGTCTCGATCAAACCCACGATGCGCGGGTGGGGGGTCTTTTGGCTTTTCAGGGCCTGCACCGCGGCGATGCTGGCGTAGGCCGCGTAGCCGTCGTCGGCGCCGCCTCGGCCATAGAGCTTGCCGTCTTCGTAAACAGGGGTCCAGGGGCCGAGGTCGTTGCGCCAACCGTTGAACTCAGGCTGCTTGTCCAGGTGGCCGTACATCAGCACCGTCTGGCCCGAGCCCTCGCTGGCGGCGCGCGTAGCCGCCACTTCAAAAAACATGACCGGCGTGCGCCCGGGCAGCTGGATGATCTCGAGCGTGAGGCCTTCCACCTTTTGCGCCTCGACCCATTGGGCGGCGCGGCGCAGCACCGACTCGATGTGGCCGTGCGCGGCCCAGTCGGCGTCAAACGCGGGCGACTTGGCGGGGATCTCGATGTATTTTTTCAGCTCGGGCAGGATGGTGCTGTCCCAAGCTTGGGTGACGTCGTTCAGGGCGCGGACGCTGTCGAGCGCGCCATCGGGCATTTCGCGGTGCAGGGGGGCGTTCATGGGAGGGGACTCCTTGGGGCGGCACAAAAGAAAATACTGTAGCGGTTTTGGGAAGAGAGGGCCATGGCGGTCTCGCGCTGAGGTGACACCCGCGCTGCAGCGCTGCCGAATTACCCCGTCACAATGGCCGATCTGCAACCGATACGGAGCGATCGATTGAACGTGACACCGCTTGTTGGGCTCCCACCGGGGCCAGCTCTGCGCACAGGCGGCCTCGTGCTGGCCGCCGGCGCAGGCAGCCGCATGGGCCATCGGCCCAAATGCCTGCTGCAGCTGGACGGTTTGAGCTTGCTGGAGCGGCAATTGCAGGCCTTGTCGTTGGCGGGCGTGACACCCATTCAGGTGGTTCTGGGGCACCACGCAGAACGCATCTTGCAAGAAGGTGCCTTGGCCCGCTGGGCGGCCCAACCAGTGCGCAACCCGCAGCCCGACGACGGCCATGTCAGCTCATTGCGCATCGGTTTGCGTGCCTTGCCACCCGAGCTGGATGCGGTGGTGGTGGCGCTGGCCGACCAGCCGCTGATCAACGCGCAAGCGGTGCTCGCGTTGCTGCAAGCTTTTGCACAGCGCCCGGTTGGCACGCAAATGCTACAACCGAGTGTGAAAGGTCTACCCGGCAACCCAGTGGTGTTCTCCAGCACGGTAATGAAACAAATCTTGGAGAGTGGTGCGGACATGGGCGCACGCCAATGGCAGAAAGCCCACCCCCAGAGCGTTTACCACTGGGAAATCCCTCATGTGCACTACCGTCTTGATGTGGACAATGAAGCAGACCGCCAAGCCGTGGAGCAGTTGACAGGGCAAAGCCTGTGCTGGCCGCACGATTTGAACCGCTGAAAATAGAGACAAGCATGAACAGCATCGACATTGACGTGATCCGCACCGCCCTCGATTGGCAAAGCCGTGGCCACCGCGTGGTCATGGGGACGGTGGTGCGCACCTGGGGTTCGGCCCCACGGCCACCCGGCTCGCTCATGATCATCCGGGACGACGGCCAAGTGGCTGGGTCGGTTTCGGGCGGTTGCATCGAAGACGATTTGATCCGCCGCGTGGCCGCGGGCGAGCTGGCCCTGCGCTTGCCCGACACCACCACCTATGGCCAAACGGCCGAAGAGGTGCGCCGCTTTGGTCTGCCCTGCGGCGGCTCGGTGCAGGTGGTGCTGGAGCCGCTGTCGGCCCATTCGCAACTGCGCGAATTGCTGGTGCTGATTGAGCAACACCAACGCGTGGAGCGCCGCATGGACATGGCCACGGGCCTGGTGCGCATGGGCGCCGCCACCGAAGGCGACAAACTGCAGTTTGACGGCCAAAGCCTGACCACGGTGCACGGCCCGCGCCTGCGTTTGCTCATCATTGGCGGCGGTCAGTTGTCACGCTATCTGGCCGCCATGGCTGTCATGTTGGACTACCAAGTCACGGTGTGCGAGCCGCGTGTGGAATACCACGAGGGCTGGGAAGCCATGAGCGGTGTGACCTTGTCCAAAGAGATGCCCGACGACCTAGTGCTGGCCATGCAGCTGGACCACAACAGCGCCGTGGTGGCCGTAACACACGACCCCAAACTGGACGACCTGGCGCTGATGGAGGCACTGCGCACCCCCGCGTTTTATGTCGGCGCATTGGGCTCTCTGCACAACAACGCGCAACGCCGCAAGCGCTTGCTGGACTTTGACGTGAGCGAGGCCGAAGTGCGCCAATTACACGGCCCCGTTGGCCTGAACCTGGGCGCCTTGACCCCCCCCGAAATCGCCATGAGCATCGTTGCCGAAATGACCGCCTTGCGCCGGGGCACCGATTTAAGCCAGGCGCTCAGCAATTGGGAAGGCTCAAAAACGGTGTGCGGGCTGGTGAATTGAGGCGCTGAAAGACGCCTTACAATAAAGTAAGGATTTTGGAGTTATTGCATGACAACTGCCACTGTGACCGGTAAAGGTCAAATCACCATCCCGGCACAGATTCGTGCGGCCTTGCATGTCGGCACTGGGGATCGGGTTGAATTTGTGGAAATCGAACCTGGTCGCTATGAATTCATGGCCGCAACGCGGTCTTTGAGTGAACTCAAGGGAATGTTCAAAAAGCCCAGCAAATCCATCTCCATTCAAGACATGAATGCTGCCATTGCCGCACGAGGAGCCTCTGCCAAATGATGGGGCTCGACACCAATGTGATGGTGCGCTACATCATGCAAGACGATGCCAAACAGTCGGCACAAGCCGCTCGTTTGCTGGATGCCCTGAGCGTGGACAAACCGGGCTTTGTCACACTGGTGTCGGTCGTTGAATTGGTTTGGGTGCTCTCGTCTTGCTACGACTTGAGCCGCTCGCAATTGGTGACTGCACTGGAATCCCTGCTGAGAACCAAAGAATTGGTGATTGAAAACGCCGAAGTGGTCTGGCGAGCGGTGCGCCTTTTTCGGGATTCCTCGGGTGATTTTGCCGACTGCTTGGTCGAAAGATCAGCCGCTGCTGCGGGTTGCACCCAAACCATGACTTTTGATCGAGGTGCCGTTAAAAACTGCGGCATGGTCTTGGTGCCCTGAGCCCCATGAAGGCCAGTGCCTTTGGCTTGAATCCACCTGGCCACACCACCCCCCAGGGTTTGCCCGTGTTTGAGCCTTGTGCGACAAGCAAATTACAACCATCGTGGCAAAGGCCATGCCGGGCACGCCGATACAGGTGATCTGGACCCGCGAAGACGACATGGTGCATGACAAATACCGGCCCATGACCGGTCAGCATCTGGTGGCCGGAGTGGATGCACAAGGCAAGTTGGTGGGCCTATTGCACCGCGTGGTGTCAGAGGGCATTTACTCACGCGTGGTGCCACCGGCCTTCAAGGCCGCTGGCGGCAAAGATGCACCCGTGATGGAGGGCGTCGAAATCACCTACGACATCCCGGACCACAGCGTGCAGTTCATGATCGAAGAGCGCGGCATAGATGCCGGCTTCTGGCGTGCGGTGGGCCCGGGCTACACCAAGTTCGCCATCGAGACCCTGATCGACGAAGTGGCGCGTGGCGTGAAAGCCGATCCACTGACCTACCGCATGGACTTGCTGCAAAAACACCCGCGTGGCCAAGCCGTGCTCAAGGCGGTGGGCGAGATGTCGCAGTGGGGCAAAGCCAAGCTGCCCAAGGGGCACGCACTGGGCCTGGCGTATTCGGACGCCTGGAACACCTATTGCGGCATGGTGGTGCAGGTGTCCATCGAGAAGGGCCGACCCAAGGTGCACAAGGTCTGGTCGGCTGTGGATTGCGGTCACGCCTTGCAGCCGCAAAACATCCAGGCGCAAATCGAAGGCTCGGTGATTTTTGGCTTGTCGGCCGCCTTGCACGAGCGCATGGATTTCAGGGCCGGTGAACCCCTGCAAACCAACCTGAACACCTACCAAGTGTTACGCGCCAACGAAACGCCCGAAGTGTTTGTGAAGGTCATGCCCACCGACAACCACCCCGGTGGCATTGGCGAAGTGGGCCTGCCCCCGTTGGCGCCCGCCATGGCCAACGCGATCGCCTCGCTCAACGGCAAGCGCTTGCGCGCTTTGCCTTTCCCGATGGTTTGAGCCAGCCCTCTGCGGGGCCAAGACAATCGGGTTCATCCGATCGCTTGGCCCCTCATGGCGTGCCGAACCTCAAGCGCGGATCACGTCCGCGATCAGCTTGACAGAAATCGCCAGCAAACCCACTTGCACCCATTTGAAAAACCAGTCGTCGGCGATCTTGCGCGTGAGGTAGGCGCCCGCCACGGTGCCCACCAAGGCAAACGGGATCAGCACCAACGCGCCCATCAGTTCGTTGGATCCATAGGGCTGCAGCGTGTGGTAGGGCCACAGCTTGGCCAGGTTGATGACCGCAAAAAACAAGGTCGAAGTGCCCGCGAACACCAGCTTGGACAGTTTTTGCGGCAACAGGTAAACCTGAAACGGTGGGCCACCCGCATGCGAGATGAAGCTGGTAAAACCGGACAAACTGCCCCACAACATGCCTTGACGCCAGCCGGCAGGTTTCGGTGCTTGCTCGGCATGGCGCTTGCGCCAAGCGTTGAGCACAAAGCCCACACCCAAGAGGCCGATCATCATTTTCACGGCCATGTCGGACACCAGTGATGCAGTGATCCATCCCACCAGCACACCGCCCACGCCAGCCGGAACGAGAATTTTCAGATTGATGGCGCTGAAGTTTTTACGGTACAACCACAACCCCACCATGTCAGAGATGATGTAAATCGGCAGCAGCATCACCACCGCTTTGACCGGGGACATGAACAGCGAAAGAATGGGCACCGACAGCATGCCCACGGTGGGCAAGCCGCCTTTGGACAGGCCCACCATGGCCGCTGCCAGCCCGGCCCAGATCAGGTAATTGGCATCGGCCATGTCACATCAGGCGCTGCACTGTGCGCAGACCTGATCGCACATGTGCACTCATAAATAGCCGCGCGCCCAGCCCAGGCCGCGCGAGGTGCCACCTGCCGAGGCATCGGCCGGGTTGTATTCGCAGCCGATCCAGCCGTCCCAGCCGCATTCGGCCGACACTTGGTCGATCACCTGGAAGATGTGCGTCCAGTTCACTTCGCCCGTGCCTGGCTCGTGGCGATGCGGCACCTCAGCGATCTGGAAATGCCCAACCCGGCCTGTGGGCAAATACTGTGCAATCTTGGCGCTCAAATCGCCTTCGACGATCTGGCAATGGAACAGGTCCATCTGCACCTTCACGTTGGGTGCGCCAACGGCCTGCACGATGCGGTGCGCGTGGTCTTGGCGGTTGAGGTGAAAGCCCGGCACGCTGCGGGTGTTGATGGGTTCGATCAGCACATCACG
>CAMDFT010000046.1 GCA_945897795.1 Limnohabitans sp. Rim8
GAAGGACCCTGAAACCATTTACAAGTGAGTGCCCCAAAGTCTATGACCAACCAGGACATCCTTGACCGCCTCGCAGCTGTGGTCGAAAGCCGCAAACCTGCCAACGGTGGCGACCCCGAAAAAAGCTATGTGGCCCGCTTGCTGCACAAGGGGCCGGACGCCTTTTTGAAGAAGATTGGCGAAGAAGCCACCGAGACCGTGATGGCGGCCAAAGACGTAGACCATGGCGGGGACAAAGCCAAGCTGGTGGGCGAGGTGGCCGATTTGTGGTTCCACAGCATGATCGCGCTGGCGCACTATGGCCTCACGCCCGCCGACGTGGTCAACGAGCTGGCCCGCCGCGAAGGCCTGAGCGGCCTGGAAGAAAAAGCCCTGCGCAAAGTGCAAGAGCGCGAGCGTTTGGGCGAATAAACCATGAATGACCAACCCATCGACGACAGCACCCAAACCATCAGCTGGGTGAGCTACATCCTGCACCTGATCGTGGCCGTCAGCGCCGTGATCCCAGGGGCGCAGATGGGCCCGGCTTTGCTGGTGGTGGCGCTGATCATTGATTTGGTCAAAAAAGGCGATGCCCCGGGCTGGGAGGCTACACATTTCAGCTACCGCATCCGCACCGTGATTTGGGCAGCCTTGCTGTACCTGATCACGGCGCCCTTGTGGCTGTTGATGTTTTTCCCAGGCTGGTTGGCTTGGGTGGCCATTTCCATCTGGTTCTTGTACCGCATCGTGTTGGGCATGGTGCGCCTGAACGGGCAGCGCCCGGTGACCGACTGACATCTTTATTGACTTTGAAACCGATCAAGCCATGACCGACGACAACTGTATTTTTTGCAAAATCATCGCGGGCAAAATCCCGTCGCGCAAGGTGTACGAAGACGAGCATGTCTTCTCTTTCCACGACATCAACCCCTGGGCGCCCATCCATTTTCTGATCATCCCCAAGCTGCACATCCCGTCGATGATGCATCTGGCCCCCGAGCACGCCGCCCTGATGGGCCACATGATGACGCTCGCCCCCAAGTTGGCCGCGCAGGAGGGTTGCAACCCTTACCCGGATGGCGGTTTCCGCATCGTGGTTAACAGCGGAGCCGAGGGTGGTCAAGAAGTGCACCACCTGCACATGCACGTCATGGCAGGCCCACGTCCCTGGTTGCGGGGTTGATTTTTTACAAGAGGTTTTGCATGGGTGAATTTTCAATTTGGCATTGGCTAGTAGTTGCAATACTGCTGCTAGGAATGTATGTCCCTTTCATTTTTTACATCCTGTCTTTGCAGAGGGCTTTGGAATCGATAGATCAAACCCTCAGGCCTGTTTCCCCTGGTCTTGCTTGGCTTTTGTTGATTCCGTTGTTCAACTTTATATGGATATTTTTTCTTGTAGTTTGGATTTCCAAGGGTTACGAAAAAATGTGGGAACTACAACGCTTAAAAGCTCAGAGTTCTGCTGGCTTTGGTGTGGGAATCGCTTACAGCGTATGCTGGGTTCTATGCTTGATCCCCGGCCTAAATTTGCTTGTTTTGATCCCATCATTGGTTCTTTGGATCTTGCATTGGGTTCAAGTGAGCCAAGCACGCAAACTGGTTCTTCAGGAATCAACTTGAGAGCGTGCTCGTTATTCTTTGTGCAATTTTTTGTCTGTAAAATCATTAGATTGAAGGAGTAAGTCATGGGTGCTATGAGTTGGGTGCATTGGTTGGTAGTTTTGGTAATAGTTGTTTTGGTATTTGGTACCAAAAAGCTAAAAAATTTAGGTTCTGACCTTGGTGGTGCGGTCAAGGGCTTTAAAGATGGAATCAAGGAAGGCGGCACCAAGGACGAGGCAACAGCCCCTGTGGCGGGTCAAGTCACGTCTTCGACCACGGCTCAAGCCGAAAAGACCACCATCGACGTCGAAGCCAAGACCAAGTCTTGAACGCTTGCACACTTGAACGACTGAACGCCGCACTGTGCTGGATCTAAGCTTTTCGAAAATGGCCCTGATTGGGGTGGTGGCGTTGATCGTCATCGGCCCCGAAAAACTGCCCAAAGTGGCCCGCACGCTGGGCACCCTTTTGGGCAAGGCGCAGCGCTACGTGTCAGACGTCAAGGCCGAGGTCAACCGGTCCATGGACTTGGAAGAGCTCAAGAAGATGAAAGAGACCATGGAGTCGGCGGCTCGCGATGTCGAGCAAACCGTCCAAACCACGGCTTCTGATTTTGAAAAAGACTGGGCCGACACCACGGCGGGGCTGAGCAGCGATTTGCCCGCCATCGAGCCTCCGCCGCCCTACTACAAACGCCCCGAGAAAAACTGGCGTCTCAAGCGGGGTGCTATGCCCCAGTGGTACAAAGCGCGTTCTGGGGTGCGCACCAAAGCCTTGTCGGGTGCTGCCCGCGTGGCCCGTTACCGGCCCAAGCCTCTTAATTCCTTTTGATGTTGGCGCGCTTGCTGCGCGCCCGCTAGACTGACCCATTCCATGTCTGAAACTCCTTCCCAGCCCGACGACGAACTCAAAGGTTCAGAGCAACCTTTTGTGGCGCATTTGATCGAGTTGCGAGACAGGTTGATGTGGGCTGTGGCCGCCGTTGCTGTGGCTGCTGCTGTTTTGGCCATCTTTCCGGGGCCTGGCAATCTGTACGACATCTTGGCGGCTCCCCTGGTGGTGCATCTGCCCAAAGGTGCCACCTTGATCGCGACGTCGGTGATTTCGCCTTTCATGGTGCCGCTCAAAATCTTGTTAATGGCCGCGTTTCTGATCGCCTTGCCGGTGGTGCTCTACCAGGTATGGGCCTTCGTTGCCCCTGGTTTGTATAGCCATGAGAAAAAGCTGGTCATGCCTTTGGTGGTCTCCAGCACCTTGCTGTTTTTCATCGGGGTGGCTTTTTGTTATTTCTTTGTGTTCGGTCAGGTGTTCAGCTTCATTCAGAGCTTCGCCCCCAAAAGCATCACGGCTGCGCCTGACATCGAAGCCTACCTGAGCTTTGTGCTGTCCATGTTCTTGGCCTTTGGTTTGGCATTTGAAGTGCCCGTGGCCGTGGTGGTGTTGGCCCGCATGGGCGTGGTCACCATTCAAAAGCTCAAGGATTTCCGGGGCTACTTCGTGGTGCTGGCTTTTGTGATCGCCGCTGTGGTCACGCCGCCCGATGTGGTGTCGCAGCTGGCACTGGCCATACCGATGTGCCTGCTTTACGAGCTGGGCATTTGGGCGGCGCAAATTTTCATCAAGCACACCAAGGCGCCCGATGAGCCCGCAGATGCCGCTTGATGTGCTGATTTGAACGGTGCATGAAAAAAGGGCCTCAAGGCCCTTTTTTCATGTGTTATCACAGGTTTGACTGAACTCAAGGCGCTTTCCTTTTAGGGGAAGGCCTTTCCGCAGGGGTGAGGCGCAAGGACAGTGGGGCTTGTTGACGCCATATCAGCACCTCGGCGGGCTCGCCCGGCTTCAGGCTGGCGACCTGGTTGAGCAGGTCGGACACGCTGCCCACTGGTTGCTTGGCCACTTGCAAGATCACGTCCCCGGGACGCACGCCCGCTTTGGCTGCCGGGCCGTTTTGCAACACGCCGGTGATGACGACGCCCTGTTGGCTTTGATCGGACTTCACCTTGGGAAGCTGAAAGCTTTCGGCCAGTTCCGGAGACATGTCTTGCGGTTCAACCCCGATCCAGCCCCGGACGACCTTGCCGTTTTGCAGCAAATCCTGCATGACTTGTTTGGCTGTTGAGATCGGGATGGCAAAGCCAATGCCCATGCTGCCACCTGAGCGGGAGTAGATGGCGGTGTTGATGCCCATCAGGTGGCCATTCACATCGACCAGCGCCCCGCCGGAGTTGCCCGGGTTGATGGCGGCGTCGGTCTGGATGAAGTTTTCAAAAGTGTTGATGCCCAATTGGCTGCGGCCCAAGGCGCTGACGATGCCCGAGGTCACGGTCTGGCCCACGCCAAAGGGGTTGCCAATGGCCAGCACCACATCGCCCACTTGCAGGTCTTGCAGCTGACCCAAAACGATCACGGGCAGTTTGTCCAGGGAGATTTTCAGCAAGGCCAGATCGGTGTCCGGGTCGGTGCCGATCACTTTGGCCAGCGTCTTGCGGCCATCGCTGAGCACCACCTCGATGTTGTCAGCATCTTCGATGACATGGTTGTTGGTCAGGATATGACCCTCGGCGCTGACGATCACGCCACTGCCCAGGCCACCCGGGTTCTGCTCTTCCTGTTCGCCATAGAAAAACTTGAACCAAGGGTCTTGGCCATGCGGATTTTGGCTTTTGCCTTGGCGAGTATTGATGCTCACCACCGCTGGGGAGGCTTTTTGCGCTGGCCCGCTCAGACTGCCAACGGGCCGATTGCCGCTGACGGCCGGTGGGGCTTGCAGTAAAGTCATGCCGTCCACCGAGCGCTTGGCACCGCGCAGCCATTCAGGCTGCAGCGTGGCCACCACAAACCAGATGGCCAACAAAACGGTCACCCATTGAGAGAATAAAAGCCAATAACGTTTCATGGTTTCAGATTGTGCTTGATTCGGTTGAGCAGCACTTCAAACTGTGCGCATCAACCAGCACAGACGCAAGGACGTGACCCTGACCGACCTGAGCCACAATGGCGCATCCAAGCCAAGTCAAATCCGTCATCATGACCACTGCCAAAACCCTGGGCCAAGCTTTTGATGCCTTGCTTCAGCCCGAAAAGTTCCGCGATTACGGCCCCAATGGACTGCAGGTCGAAGGAGACCGCGAGGTGCGGCTGCTGGTCAGCGGTGTCACCGCCAGCCGCGCCCTGATCGAAGCGGCCATTGACGCCCAAGCCGATGCCATCGTGGTGCACCACGGCTTGTTCTGGCGCGGTCAAGATGGGCGCGTCACGGGCTGGATGCGTGAGCGTTTGCGTTTGCTGTTGACGCATGGCATTCACTTGTTTGCTTACCACCTGCCTCTGGACGCCCACCCCGAACTGGGCAACAACGCCCAACTGGCCCGTGTGCTCGGCTTGCAGGCCGATGGCCGGTTTGGCGAACAAGACCTGGGTTTTCTCGGGGCGGGCACACAGACTTGGGCGCGGCCTCAGGCCCTGGCCGAGCATGTGGCTGCCGCGCTGGCGCGCCCGGTGACTTGCGTGGGGGGCAGCGACCGGCCGGTTCGACGCGTGGCCTGGTGTACGGGCGGTGCGCAGAGTTACTTCGAGTCGGCCATTGCCCAAGGTGTAGACGCGTTCATCACCGGCGAAATTTCCGAGCCGCAAGCCCATCTGGCGCGTGAAACCGGCGTGGCCTTTTTGGCCTGTGGCCACCATGCCACCGAGCGCTATGGCGCACCCGCTTTGGGCGCGCATGTGGCGCAGGCGCTGGGTATTGCGCACCGTTGCATCGAGATCGACAACCCGGCCTGATGCCGCCCTTTTGCGCCATGAACCTGCCTGAACTGACCCGCCCCATCGCCATCACCCCCGGCGACCCTTGCGGCATTGGCCCCGAAATCATCGCCCGGGCCTGGTGCATTGCGCCTGAACTCACCCAGGGCTGCTTTGTGGCGGGCGATGTGGGCCTGATGCGCCGTGCCATGGCCTTGGTCCAGTCGGTAGTGCGCTACCCGGTTTGTGAAATCGAAACACCTGCGCAAGCCCTTCAAATTCCCCCCAGGTGTCTGCCCGTGCTGCAAGTGGTGCCGGTGTCGCCCGAGATGCCTTGGGGCCAAGTCGATGGTCGGGCCGGGCAGTTGGCGGGCGAGGCGGTGCTGTGGGCCACGCGTGCAGCCTTGCGCGGCGAGGTGGCAGCCCTGGTCACCGCCCCCTTGCACAAAGAGGCCTTGCACGCTGCAGGCGCACCCTACAACCAATACCCGGGCCACACCGAGTTGCTGCAGGCCGAGGCGGCCCGGCATGCGGGGGTGACGCTCGCGCAAATGCCCGTTCGCATGATGCTGGCCAACGACGAGTTGCGCACGGTGCTGGTCAGCATCCATGTTTCTTTGCGCGAGGCGCTCGATGCCATCACCGTGGACCGGGTTTTGGAGACTTTGCGCATCACCCACACGGCTTTGTCAGCTTTGCTGGGCCGCAGGCCACGCATCGCGGTGGCGGGTGTCAATCCGCACGCGGGCGAGGGCGGCTTGTTTGGACAGGAAGAAATCGAGGTCTTGCAGCCCGCCATGTCGCGGGCCCGTCAAGAGGGTCTGGATGTGCACGGCCCCTACGCACCCGATACGGTCTTCATGCGGGCTCGCCAAAAACCGGGTGTTCAGCGGGAATTTGATGTGGTGGTGGCCATGTACCACGACCAGGGCTTGATCCCCGTGAAGTACATGGGGGTGGAGCAGGGGGTGAACGTGACTTTGGGCCTGCCCTTGATCAGGACCAGCCCGGACCATGGAACGGCCATGGACTTGGCCGGGCAAGGCGTGGCCAATCCCAGCAGCATGGTCCAGGCCATTCGCATGGCGCGACAGTTGGTAGCGGGCGTGGCCAGTGGCGAGGCCTGAGTCCGGGAATTTCAGGCCTTGTTTTTCAGGCTGTCGCGGATTTCACGCAGCAGCAACACGTCTTCAGGTGTGATGGGGGCGGCTTCCGGTGCGGCAGGGGTGGGTTCACTGGCTTTGAGGCGGTTAATCTGGCGCACCATCACAAAAATCACGAAAGCCAAAATGAAGAAGTTCAAGGCGACCGTGACAAAACTGCCATAGGCAAAAACGGCCCCCAGCTTTTTGGCCTCTGCCAATGGCAAACTGGCTGCTTGACCGCCCAGCGGCAGGTAGTAATTGGCGAAGTCGAGCCCGCCAAACACCAGGCTCACCAACGGCATGATCATGTCGGCCACCAAAGAGTCCACGATCTTGCCAAAGGCCGCACCGATGATCACGCCCACAGCCAGATCCATCACATTGCCCTTCACGGCAAAAGATTTGAAATCTTGAACAAATGACATATAAAAACTCCAGAAATGAATAAGACGATAGCTATTGTGCCCCAGTCAGCCTAAAGCTTATGCGGTTGTAAGACGGTTGTTTGTTTCACTCCGCTACAATCGCGGGTTGACCCTGATAACGACTCGCTAAGAGGATTCCCATGAGTGACACCCCAGTCGACAGCAGCAAGCGGACGTGGCTGATTGCCTCCACTTGCGCAGGTGCCGTAGGCGCTGGCTTTGTGGCCACCCCCTTCGTCAGCAGCTTCCAACCTTCCGAGCGGGCCAAAGCAGCCGGTGCGGCCGTTGAGGTGGACATTTCCGCCTTGAATCCGGGCGAAAAGCTCACGGTCGAATGGCGCGGCAAACCCGTGTGGATCATGAAGCGCTCGCCAGAGCAGCTCGAATCGTTGAAGAAAACCGAAGGCCAACTGGCCGATCCGGCTTCTAATCGCACCGCGTATCCCACGCCTGAGTACGCCAAGAACGGCCATCGCTCGATCAAGCCCGAAATCATGGTGGCCGTGGGCATTTGCACCCACTTGGGTTGCTCGCCAGCCGACAAGTTCGCCGCAGGCCCTCAGCCGTCACTGCCTGATGACTGGAATGGCGGCTTTTTGTGCGCCTGCCATGGCTCCACCTTTGACCTGGCTGGCCGGGTGTTCAAGAACAAGCCTGCACCCGACAACCTCGAAGTGCCGCCTCACATGTACCTGTCTGACACCAGGCTGATCATTGGCGAAGACAAGAAGGCCTGATGGAGAACAACATGGCTCAATTCAAAGAAATTTCTCCGAACGCCCCCGCTGGCGAAAAGCTGCTCAACTGGGTAGACAACCGCTTTCCCTTGTCCAAGCTGTACAAGGACCATTTGTCCGAGTATTACGCGTCTAAAAACCTGAACATTTGGTACGTGTTCGGCGCGCTGTCACTCTTGGTTTTGGTGATCCAGATCGTGACCGGCATCTTTTTGGTCATGCATTACAAGCCTGATGCTGCATTGGCGTTCGCCTCGGTCGAATACATCATGCGCGATGTGCCCTGGGGTTGGCTGATCCGCTACATGCACTCGACAGGCGCCTCTGCGTTCTTCGTTGTGGTGTACCTGCACATGTTCCGGGGTTTGATGTACGGCTCGTACCGCAAGCCTCGTGAGTTGGTCTGGATCTTCGGTTGCGGCATATTTTTGGTGCTCATGGCTGAGGCTTTCATGGGTTACCTGCTGCCTTGGGGCCAGATGTCCTACTGGGGCGCTCAGGTGATCGTGAACCTGTTCTCGGCGGTGCCTGTGATTGGCCCAGACTTGGCTTTGTTGATTCGCGGTGACTTCGTGGTGGGCGACGCCACTTTGAACCGGTTTTTCAGCTTCCACGTCATTGCCGTGCCTTTGGTGCTGCTCGGCTTGGTGGTGGCGCACATCATTGCGCTGCACGAAGTCGGCTCCAACAACCCCGATGGCGTTGAAATCAAGGCGGCAGATGCCCCTAAGGACGCCAAAGGCAATCCTCTGGATGGCATTCCGTTCCACCCTTACTACACCGTGCACGACATTTTCTCGGTCAGCGTTTTCTTGATGGCTTTCACGGCGATCGTGTTCTTTGCGCCCGAATTCGGTGGTTATTTCCTCGAATACAACAACTTCATTCCGGCTGACCCGTTGACCACGCCTTTGCACATTGCGCCGGTCTGGTACTTCACCCCTTACTACTCCATGCTGCGTGCCATCACCACAGAGATGATGTATGTGTTGGTGTTGTGTGTGGTAGCTGGTGCGTTTTTGGCGGTGGCCAAGGGCAAGCTGCCTACTTTGCTCAAAGGCGGTTTGGTGGGTGCAAGCATTGTGATTTGTGTGTTGCTTTTGTCCATTGACGCCAAGTTCTGGGGTGTGGTGGTGATGGGCGGCGCTGTGATCATCATGTTTTTCTTGCCTTGGCTCGACTACAGCCCTGCCAAGTCGATCCGCTACCGTCCTGACTGGCACAAATATGTCTATGCAGTGTTCGTGATCAACTTCCTGATCCTGGGCTACTTGGGCGTCAAGCCGCCCTCGCCCATCGGTGAGCGCGTGTCCCAAGTGGGTACCTTGTTCTATTTCGGCTTCTTCCTGTTGATGCCTTGGTGGAGCAAGCTGGGCACGTTCAAGCAAGTGCCCGACCGCGTGACCTTCACGCCTCACTGAGACCCCGGAGAGTTAAGAACATGAAAAACCTCAAGAAACTCGCATTGGGCTTTGTGATGGCCCTGGGCCTTATCTCTGGAGCCCACGCCGCTGTTGGTGGCATTGCCTGGGACAAGGCCCCCCACAAAACCAACGACTTGGCGGCTTTGCAAAACGGCGCCAAGTTGTTCGTCAACTACTGTCTCAATTGCCACTCCGCGGCTTACATGCGCTACAACCGCCTGAAAGACATCGGTTTGACCGATCAGCAGATCAAGGACAACCTGATGTTTGCCACCGACCGTGTTGGCGACAACATGAAAGTGGCTGTAGACCCTGTGCTGGCCAAAGACTGGTTCGGCAAGAACCCACCCGACCTGACGTTGATGGCCCGCTCGCGTTCAGGCCCCGGTGGTTCAGGTGCAGACTACCTTTACACTTACTTGCGCACGTATCACCGTGATTCGACCAAACCCACAGGTTGGAATAACTTGGCAATGCCCAACGTGGGTATGCCCAATCCGCTGTGGGAATTGCAAGGCGAGCGTGAGCCCGTTTATGTGGAAAAAGAAGAGCATGGTCACAAAGTCCAAATCTTCTCTGGCTGGAAGCAAGTCAAACCCGGCACCATGACGCCTTTGGAATACGATCAAGCCATTGGAGACTTGGTCGGATACATGCAATGGATGGCCGAGCCAGGGCAAAACTCCCGCGTGCAAATTGGTGTGTGGGTTTTGATTTTCTTGACATTCTTCACTTTCATTGCCTGGCGTTTGAATGCGGCATACTGGAAAGACATCAAGTAACTGATCTTTCACCCGGCGATTCAGCCGGGTCCTTTGGAGTGGCAGGTCTTTGGGCCTCCCACTCTTTTTGATTTTTTGAGGAGCCTCCACCATGATGGTGCTTTATTCCGGAACGACTTGCCCTTTTTCACACCGCTGCCGCTTTGTGCTGTTCGAAAAAGGCATGGACTTCGAGATCCGCGATGTGGACTTGTACAACAAGCAAGAAGACATCAACGTGATGAACCCTTACGGCCAGGTGCCGATTCTGGTTGAGCGCGACCTGATCCTGTACGAGTCGAACATCATCAACGAGTACATCGACGAGCGCTTTCCGCATCCCCAGTTGATGCCCGGTGACCCGGTGGACCGCGCCCGGGTGCGTTTGTTCTTGCTCAACTTCGAAAAAGAACTATTCACCCATGTGCTGACCTTGGAAAACCGTGCGCTCAAAGGCAACGACAAGGCGCTGGAAAAAGCCCGCTCGCACATCCGCGACCGCTTGACCCAGTTGGCCCCGGTGTTCCTGAAAAACAAGTTTATGTTGGGCGACAACTTCTCCATGTTGGATGTGGCCATTGCCCCTTTGTTGTGGCGTCTGGACTACTACGGTATCGAACTCAGCAAAAATGCAGCCCCGTTGCTCAAGTACGCTGAGCGCATTTTTTCGCGTCCTGCCTACATCGAGGCGCTGACGCCTTCTGAAAAGGTCATGCGCAAATAAAGCCGGGTGTTTTCGGATAAATAATGGCGATGGAGGACAACGCATGATCAGCAACACCGAACTGCCGTCAACCAGGCCTTACCTGATTCGCGCCTTGTACGACTGGTGTTCCGAAAACGGCTTTACACCCTATGTGGCGGTCAAGGTGGACAACTCGGTTCAGGTGCCGCGTGAGTATGTGCAAGGGGGCGAGATCGTGCTGAACGTCAGCATGGACGCCACCAGTTCATTGAAGCTGGGCAACGACTTCATCGAGTTCAAAGCCCGCTTTGGTGGCAAGCCGCGAGAAATCATGGTGCCGATCCACCGGGTCATGGCCATCTACGCCCGCGAAAATGGACAGGGCATGGCATTTCCCGTGAGCGATGAGGAAGCGACTCCTGCCGCTTTGTCCTCGGTCGATGGCCCGTCGCTTGCAATTACCGTCGGCGAGGATAAGCCTGCAGCGCCCAGCCCCGGCAGACCCGCACTCAAGCGGATCAAATAAAAAAATTGAGTCGTGCGCCAAGTCACCTCCGGAGCACGTTAAAATTCAGCCCGTGCCGCTTTAGCTCAGTTGGTAGAGCACCCGCCTTGTAAGCGGTAGGTCGTCAGTTCGAATCCGACAAGCGGCACCAAAACTTCAGCCCTGACCCTCAAAAGTCAGGGCTTTTTTGTGTTCAAAAATTTGCAGCCAGAACGGTGGGGCCTCAGCGGTTTTGCACCTTGATGCGGATCGAAGACACACCCAGACCTTGGACATTGAGATGCGCTTGCAAGGCGGGCAGCAATTGACGCAGCTTGGCTGCCACGGCGTTCGAACTCACCAGCAGACACCAAGCGCCATCTTCAATGGGGCCGGCCTGAATGCCGGCTCGCAAAGGTGCAGGCAGCAAACTGCGAATGGCTTGCAGGCGATCGGATGAATCGCGCACCCGTCCCATCAGCAGTGAAAAGGTGGGGGACTCTTGAGCGGCTTGTTGCAGGGGTATGGCTTGGTGGCGTCTTTGCATGGCTAGTCTTTGAGCTCGATTATCTGGCAAGGCGTGAAGCTTCGGCACAGTGCCATGAAAAGGCTTTCGAGGAGGGCTGGTCAAGCGGCTAAAATCATCAGGTTATGCAAGTTGCCCTTGGGCGGCTTGTCGGGTTGGTTGGGTGATGTGCCTGGCGGGCCCGGATTTCATGAAACTTTTAACCAGACAGGATAGACGGTCTGTTTTTCAGCCTCAGTGCTGAATGTGGATCTAATTGACATGGCCATCCCATTCCTCACCAAGATTTTCGGCAGTCGAAACGACCGCTTGCTCAAGCAATACCGCAAAACCGTCGAGCGCATCAACGCCATGGAGGTTGGACTCGAAAGCCTGAGCGACGCTGAGCTGAGGGCCAAAACGCAAAATTTCCGCGATCGTGCTGCCGCTGGTGAGAGCCTGGATGACTTGTTACCCGAAGCTTTTGCCGTGGTGCGTGAGGGCTCCAAGCGGGTCATGAAGATGCGCCACTTCGATGTGCAGCTTGCCGGTGGCATCGCCTTGCACAACGGCAAGATTGCCGAGATGGGCACGGGCGAGGGCAAAACCCTGACCTCTACGCTGCCGGCCTACCTCAACGCCATCGCAGGCAAGGGCGTGCATGTGGTCACGGTGAACGATTACTTGGCCAGCCGTGACGCCACATGGATGGGCAAGCTCTACAACTTTCTGGGGCTCAAGGTGGGCATTAATTTGCCGCAACTGCCGCGAGAAGACAAGCAAGCCGCGTACAACGCTGACATCACCTACGGCACGAACAACGAATACGGTTTCGACTACTTGCGCGACAACATGGTCTACGAAGCCCATGACCGTGTGCAGCGCCCGCTCAACTACGCCATCGTGGACGAGGTCGACTCGATTCTGATCGACGAGGCCCGTACGCCCTTGATCATCAGTGGTCAGGCCGAAGACCACACGGCCACTTACTTGGCGATGAACCAGGTCGTGCCGCTGCTCACCCGCCAAGAAGGCGAGGCCGACCCTCGCACGGGCGAGGGCATCATCACACCCGGCGACTTCACGGTCGATGAAAAATCGCACCAGGTCTTCTTGACCGAAGACGGCCATGAAAAAGCCGAAGCGGTGCTCGCGCAAATGGGATTGATCCCAGCAGGCACGAGCCTGTACGACCCTGCCAACATCACGCTGATGCACCACTTGAGCGCTGCTTTGCGTGCTCGACACCTTTACCACCGCGATCAGCACTATGTGGTGCAGGACGGCGAGATCATCATCGTCGACGAATTCACCGGCCGTCTGATGACGGGCCGCCGTTGGAGTGATGGCTTGCATCAGGCGGTAGAAGCCAAAGAGGGTGTGCAAATCCAGGCCGAAAACCAGACACTGGCCTCCATCACCTTCCAGAACTATTTCCGCCTGTACAACAAGATCGGTGGCATGACAGGAACCGCCGATACAGAGGCTTATGAGTTCCAGGAAATCTATGGTCTGGAGACCATGGTCATTCCACCGCACCGCAAGAGCCAACGCGAAGACCAGCTGGACCGTGTTTACAAAACCTCGCAAGAACGTTACACCGCGGCCATTGCGGACATCCGAGAATGCTTTGAGCGAGGCCAGCCGGTGCTGGTGGGCACCACTTCGATCGAAAACTCGGAGCTGATTTCTCAACTGCTGACGCAGCAAAAGCTGCCACACCAGGTGCTCAACGCCAAACAGCACGCCCGAGAGGCGGACATCGTGGCCCAGGCCGGACGACCCGGCATGATCACGATCGCCACCAATATGGCCGGTCGCGGTACCGACATCGTGCTCGGCGGGAACATTGAAAAAGACGTGCAGGCCATTGAAGAAGATACGAACCTGCCTGAGGGTGTCCGCCATGAAAAAGTGGACCAGCTGCGTGAGCAGTGGAAAGCCGTGCATGAGCAGGTCAAGTCCTTGGGCGGTTTGCGCATCATCGCGACTGAGCGGCATGAGTCGCGCCGCATCGACAACCAGCTGCGAGGCCGTTCGGGCCGCCAAGGTGACCCCGGTTCTTCACGCTTTTACCTGAGCCTAGACGACCCGTTGATGCGCATTTTTGCGGGTGACCGTGTGCGCTCCATCATGGACCGGCTGAAGATGCCCGAAGGCGAGGCGATCGAAGCGGGCATCGTCACCCGCAGCATCGAAAGTGCCCAGCGCAAGGTGGAGGCGCGTAACTTTGACGTCCGTAAACAACTGCTCGAATACGACGACGTGTCCAATGACCAGCGCAAGGTGATTTACCAGCAGCGCAACGACATTCTGGATGCGCAAGACATGCACGCCCAGATCACGGCCCTGCGCGAAGGGTGCTTCACCGATCTGGTGCGCCAGTCTGTCCCAGTCGAATCGGTCGAAGAGCAATGGGATCTGCCGGGTCTAGAAAAAGTGCTGGCTGAAGAATGGAGCATGACGCTGGACTTGCAAGGCAAGGTGCAGGCATCGAGTGCCATTTCGGATGAAGACCTGTTGGAGACGGTCGTGACTGCTGCCCATGCACAGTTTCAGGCCAAGCTCGACCAAGTGGGGGCCGAGAGTTTCGTGTCCTTTGAACGCATGATTTTGTTGCAGAGCATCGACACCCACTGGCGCGAACACTTGAGCGCTTTGGACTACCTGCGCCAGGGCATTCACCTGCGGGGCTATGCGCAAAAGCAACCCAAGCAGGAATACAAACGTGAAGCCTTTGAGTTGTTTGGCCAATTGCTCGACGCTGTGAAAAACGAAGTCACCAAGACTTTGATGATGGTGCGCATCGATTCGGGCGACCAAATTCAGCAAGCAGCCCAAGCCATTGAGGAGCGGGCCGAGCAGATCAGCAATGTGACCTACACCGCACCGGATGAAACAGGCCAACCACAAGTGCAGGCTGCCGGAGCAGCAGCAGGTGGCCTGGCCGATTTGGCCAGCACCTGGGGCCAAGTTGGACGCAACGAGCCTTGCCCTTGTGGCAGTGGCAAAAAATACAAACAATGCCACGGCAAACTGGCCTGAAAGGGCTGGACGAATGAAACGGGCTTCGGCCCGTTTTGTCCTTGTGCCGTCTGAATACCGATTGTTTTCCTGAAGGATGTTTATGCCCGTGAATTTGCCCCCTTTGGACCTCGCCCAACTCCAGCCCATCGCGGGCGTGCGCATCGGCATCGCCGAAGCAGGCGTACGCAAAGCCAACCGAAAAGACCTCACGGTGTTTTTGCTGGACGAAGGCACCAGCGTGGCAGGCGTATTCACCCGCAACCGTTTTTGCGCCGCGCCTGTGCAGGTATGCCGTGAGCACTTGGATACTGGCAGCGCGGTGCGCGCCTTGGTCATCAACACTGGCAACGCCAATGCGGGCACGGGTACACCGGGCTTGGCCCATGCCCGCCAGACCTGTGAAGCCTTGGCCAGCTTGTTGCACTGCACGCCCGCGCAAGTGCTGCCTTTCTCCACGGGCGTGATCATGGAGCCGCTGCCAGTGGGTCGCATCGTGGCGGGCCTGCCTGCTGCGCTGGCCGATGCGCAAGCTGCCCATTGGGCCCAAGCCGCAGAAGGTATCATGACCACCGACACCGTGCCCAAAGCGGCCAGCGTGCAAGTCACGGTAGGTGGGCAAACCGTCAGCATCACCGGCATCAGCAAAGGTGCGGGCATGATCCGCCCCAACATGGCCACCATGCTGGGTTTTGTGGCCACCGACGCTTGCATTGACCCCGCCTTGCTGCCCACACTGGCCAAGCAACTGGCCGATGGTTCGTTCAACCGCATTACGATCGATGGCGACACCTCAACCAACGACTCGTTCATGTTGATCGCCACGCACAAGGCGGGTAACGCTCAGATCACTTCGTTGGACAGCGACGACGGCCAGGCTCTGATGCACGGCTTGATGCAAGTGGCCCGACAGTTGGCGCATGCCATCGTGCGCGATGGCGAAGGCGCCACCAAGTTCATCACCGTGCAGATCGAAGGCGGCAGGACGGCCGAGGAATGCCGCCAAGTGGCTTATGCGATCGCGCATTCGCCCTTGGTCAAGACCGCTTTCTTTGCCAGCGACCCAAACCTGGGCCGTATTCTTGCCGCCGTGGGTTATGCGGGCATCGATGATTTGGACCAAGGCCTGATCGAGCTGCACCTGGACGACGTGCATGTGGTCTCTCAAGGCGGCCGACGCGCCGAATACCGCGAAGAAGACGGTCAGCGCGTCATGAAGGGCAGCGAGATCACCGTGCGCGTGGGCCTGGGCCGCGGCACCGCCAGCGACACCGTCTGGACCTGCGACCTGAGCCACGATTACGTCACCATCAACGCGGACTACCGTTCATGAACTCTCCTGCTTCTTCAGCCCTGGACCAACTGCTGGCCAAAGTCAGCCAATTGGTGGACCGCATCGAGTCGGTCTTGCCCCAACCCCTGTCGGCCCCCGACTGGACGCAGGCTATTGCCTGGCGCTACCGCAAGCGTTCTTCAGGCCATGGCGTGATGGAGCCGGTGCGCCATGTGGCGGCCATGACGCTGGCTGACCTCAAGGAAATCGACGACCAAAAAGAAAAGCTGCAGCGCAACACCGAGCAGTTTGTGCATGGCCACCCGGCCAACAACGTGCTGCTCACGGGCGCACGCGGTACCGGCAAATCCTCGCTCATCAAGGCCTGTCTGAACACCTATGCACCGCAAGGCTTACGCCTGATCGAGGTGGACAAGGAAGACCTGACCGATTTGCCCGACATCATCGAGGTGGTGGCCGGGCGGGATGAAAAGTTCATTGTGTACTGCGACGACCTGAGCTTTGAAGACGGCGAGCCGGGCTACAAAGCGCTCAAGTCCATTTTGGACGGCACCGTGGCCGCCTCGACCCCCAATGTGCTGGTGTACGCGACCAGCAACCGCCGCCATTTGTTGCCTGAGTACATGAGCGAAAACCTCACCTACAAGCACACCGATGACGGTGAAGTGCACCCGGGTGAGGGCGTGGAAGAGAAAATTTCCCTGTCAGAGCGCTTTGGCCTGTGGATCAGTTTCTACCCTTTCTCGCAAGACGAGTACCTGACCATCGCAGGCCAGTGGCTCAGCGCTTTGGGGGCCACCCCCGCGCAAATCGAGGCCGCCCGCCCCGATGCGTTGCTCTGGGCTTTGGAGCGCGGCTCACGCAGCGGCCGTGTGGCTTATCAGTTTGCCCGGGACATGATGGGTCGCCAATCGGATCGCGCATGACCCAAGGCTTACTGGTGGCCGATGGTGAGCGTGAGCGGCAAGACCTGACTGCAGACCAGGCCGAGCGCGTCGTGGTCGATGTGGCGGTGGGCATGTTGCTGCAAGCCGACGGCCAGTTTTTGCTGACCTCGCGCCCCGAAGGCAAGGTCTACGCAGGCTATTGGGAATTCCCGGGCGGCAAACTTGAAGCAGGCGAGTCGGTCGAGCAAGCGCTGCGCCGAGAACTGCAAGAAGAGCTGGGCATCACGATTGGGCCAGCGCAGCTGTGGAAAACCCAAATGGTCGACTACCCGCACGCCTTGGTACAGCTGCACTTTTGCAAGGTGAGGGACTGGCAGGGTGAGCTGCAGATGCGAGAAGCACAATCACACGCTTGGCAGTCCCTTCCCGTAGCGGTTGGGCCGGTATTGCCGGGAACCATCCCCGTGTTGGCTTGGTTGGCCGAAGAGCGGCAATTCAAAGGCAGCACACACGACGGCGCACACGCCTAGGCATCACGTCACTGCAGGCGGGGGTCGCCAAAAGTCTCGTCGGGCGGGGTCTCGTCGGGCAGCTTGAATTCTTCGCTCGCCCAGGCCCCCAAGTCCACGCCTTTGCAGCGGGCGCTGCAAAACGGGCGGTAAGGATTGCTGGGGCTGTACACGCTGGTGCCAGCGCAGGCCGGGCAACGCACTTGGCGTGGTTTGAAAGATTCAGGCGGGTTCACGACGCTCATGCGCACAAGGTCATCTCGAAGGGCACGTCATCGGTCGTGGCCACCAATTTGCCGTCGCTTTGCTGGCGCATCATGCGAATCACCACCAGTAAGCGATTACAACTGATCTCGGGCGTCAAGCCCAAAGAGGGGTCGATTTTCAGGCGCAGCAATTGAAAGCTTCGCCCTTGAGGCAGGTTTTGTTGCAACTGACCAGAAGCGGCCATGACTTTTTGGCTGGAGCCCGATTCGCGCAGCATTTGCAACAACTGCTCAATGGCTTGAGCCCAAGGCGCAAAAGGCAAAATCCATTGTTGCAAATCACGGGTACGGCTGCTGGCATCATGGTGCTGCCAAGCGTGATAGGCGGGCAAGTCAAATTCGCAAGTGCCCCCCGGGATGGCTGCACGGCTTCTGAGGGCCATCAGGAAATCATGATCCGTTAAGCTTTGGCCCATTTTCCCAGCCACATGGTTGAGGGCTTCAAAGAGGTGATCGAGTTGAGCAATCAACCCGTCCAACGCTTTTTCGGAAATAGCGGGATTTCCCCTGTACGCGCTATAAACTTGCTTTTGTCGCTCGAGGTCTTTGAGCACCTCGGACTTGAGTTCCGATCGGCCCCCCACCTCCATGATTTCAAACAGGGTGATCAAGGCGAAATGGTGGTCCAGAGCCTGATCGCGCCCGACCAGTTCACCCAAGCGGGAAAACAGCTGCTGCAGTCGCAAATAGGTGCGAATGCGTTCATTAAATGGGTATTCGTACAGTATCACGCGGCATTTTCCAATCCCGCCATCATAGCCCGAAGTCGGCGGCAAGCTGAGCCACCTGGGCGTCTAAATCATCAAAACTGAGACCTTGATTGAAGAGAACGGTATCGGCGCAGGCCAGGCGTTGTGAACGCGAGGCTTGTTGAGCCAGGATGCGTTCGACTTCTTCGCGGGCCAGGCCACTGCGCGCCATGACCCTTTGCGTCTGGGTCTCGGTATCGCAGTCCACCACGATCACCCGGTCGACCTGTTTGCGCCAACGCTCACCCGACTCCACCAGCAAGGGCACATCAAACACCAAGACACGGTGGCCACTTTGCAAAGCCACTTGAGCCTGCTCGGCCGTGACCTGGCTGACCAAGGGGTGGATGATGCGTTCGAGTTGGCGTTTGGCTTGTGGGTCACGGAAGATGCGCTCGCGCATGGCCTGGCGGTCCATGGCGCCATCCGGGCTGAGCATGTCGTCACCAAAGTTTTGGGCGATGGCACCCATGGCCCTGCCGCCCGGTGCCGTGAGGCTGCGAGAAATGGCATCGGCGTCGATGATGGCCGCGCCGCGCCGCGCCAAAAAGCCCGCCACGGTGCTTTTGCCGCTGCCAATGCCGCCGGTCAGGCCAATGTGCCAGGTGCGTTGTGTCATGGACATTCAGATCAAAATCCAGGGCAGGGGGCCAAAGGCCATGACCCACAAACCTGCCACCACCAAAAAGGGCCCGAAAGCCAGTTGGCCTTTGTCGTCCAATTGACCTCGCCACTTGAGCCAAAGGCCACCGATCACCCCGGAAAAAGAGGCGATCAAGATCAAGGACAGCAGCGCGGGCCAGCCCAGCCAAGCCCCAAGAGCGGCCAGCAGCTTGAAGTCGCCCTGACCCATGCCCTCTTTGCCGGTCACGGCTTTGAACAACCAGTAAACCGTCCACAAAAACAGGTAGCCAGAAGCGGCCCCCCACAGGGCTTCGTTCAGGTCGATGCCGGTCAACCCCAGACTTGTGGCAATCAAACCCGCCCACACCAGGGGTTGTGTGATGGCGTCGGGCAGCAAGCGCGTGTCGGCATCAATGGCGGCCAGCGCCACCAAGGCGGCTGAAAAGCCGGCCCAGGCGAGCGCCTGCAAACCCAAGCCGTGTTCGGCCGCTGCCCACATGAACAGGACGGATGTGACCAGTTCAATGGCCGGATATCGCCAACCAATGGGGGCCTGGCAGTGGGCGCATCGGCCGCGCAGTCGAAGGAAACTCAGCAGCGGCATGTTCTCGTGCCAAGCCAAGGCGTGCTGGCAGTGGGGGCAGTGCGAGCGAGGCACCGCCAGATTGAAGGGGGATGCATCTTGCGGGGCATCGCCCAGTGGGGCATCCCACTGCGCTTGCAGCATGAGTGGCAGGCGGTGGATCACCACGTTCAAAAAGCTGCCGATCATCAAACCCAGCAAAGCCGCCAGGCCAAGTGCCAAAACGCTGTCGTTCATGTCAAAAAACTTGCCCCAAACTGAATATCGGTAAATACATGGCCACCAAAATGGCCCCAATGAAGCCGCCGAGCACCACGATGATCAGCGGTTCGAGCAAACTGCTCAGGCCATTGACCTGGTCGTCGAGCGCGCTTTCCATCAGGCTACCGGCACGGCTGAGCAAGCTGTCCAAGGCCCCGGTTTCTTCACCTGTGGCGCACAACTGCACGATCATCGCCGGGAAACGCCCGCTTTGGTCCATGCTTTCACTCAAACTTTGGCCCTGCACCACCCGACGCTGGATATGCAATGTGCTGCGCGCAAAAACTGCATGATCGCATGCTTGGGCTGTGGGCCCTAAGGCTTCAGTCAAGGGCACGCCTGCGGCCAGCAAGGCCGACAGGGTTTGCGCCCAACGCGCCACCACCGCCGTGGTCAACAGCGGTCCGATCACTGGCCAGCGCAGCCACCACCGGGCCAGCCATTGCCGCACACGGCTGGCCGCCGGGCTGCTTTGTTGTCCTGCCCACAGCAGCAGCATCAAAGGCAGGGCAGCAGGCCAGGCTCGCACCAGCGCGTTGCTCATGCCGACCACCAGTTGCGTGGCCAAGGGCAATTCGGCCCCAAAGGACTGGAACACGTCCTGGAAAACCGGCACCACCAGCACCAGTATCAGCACCAAAATACCCAAGGCCACGGCCATCACGGCGATGGGGTACATCAAGGCCGAACGAATTTTGGAGCGCATCGCTTCGTTTTTTTCCAGCGTCAAAGACAGCCGCTCCATCATCGTGTCCAGAATCCCGGCGGCTTCGCCGGCTTGCACCATGTGCACATAAAGGCCGCTGAAATGTTTCGGGTGTTTGGCCAGGGCGTCGTGCAGAGCCACGCCGGCTTCTACATCGCTGCGCACACTGTTCATCACGAGCACCAGGCTTTTGGCGCTCATGCTGCGGCACAGCATGCCCAGGGCCTGCACGACGGGCACGCCTGCGCGCAGCATGGCCGCCCATTGGCGCGTCATGACGGCCAAGTCTTTGGCTTTGACGGTGTCCGGCGGCGACCACCACAGGCGCTGAAGCTGCACTTTTTGGAGCCCCTGTCTGCGCAGCTGAACACGGGCCAAGTCGGCATTCAGGGCCTGAATTTGGCCGCTTTGAGCATGGCCTTGAAGGTCGCGGCCGCTCCAGCGAAAGGCCGTTTTGGCGCGTGCAGAGGGTGTGGCGCTCATGTGCTTTCCCGCGTGGCGGCCAGCACTTCGTCCAGCGATGTGATGCCTTGCAGCACTTTGCGCAAGCCGGCCATGCGCAAACTGCTCACCCCTTCGCTTCGGGCTTGGCGCGCCATCTCTTGTATTCCAGCTTCTTGTAAGACCAGTTGCTGCATCTCGGCGCTCACGGGCATGACCTGAAAAATCCCGGTGCGCCCTGTAAAGCCTTTGTGGCATTGCGGGCAGCCCACGGGCTCGAACACGGGCACGGGGTCTGCTAGGCCCAGGCTGGGCGGCCATCCTGCTTTGTGCCAAATCGCAGCGGGTACGCTGGCCGCGCGCTTGCAGTGCGGGCACAGGCAGCGCACCAAGCGTTGCGCTGTGATCAGGCTCACACTGGCGGCGATGTTGTAGGGGGCTGTCCCCATGTTGCGCAAGCGCACCAAGGTGGCCGGGGCGTCGTTGGTGTGCAAGGTCGAGAGCACGAGGTGCCCGGTTTGCGCAGCCTGGATGGCGATGTTGGCGGTCTCCAGATCGCGCACTTCACCCACCATCAAAATGTCCGGGTCTTGACGCAAAAAAGCCCTCAAGGCCACGGCAAAGCTCAGGCCGGGTTTGTCCTGCACATTGACCTGGTTGATGCCCTCGAGCTGGATTTCACAGGGGTCTTCCACTGTGGCGATGTTCACTTCGGGCGTGTTCAGCAGGTTCAGACAGGCATACAGGGATTGCGTCTTGCCCGAGCCGGTGGGGCCTGTCACCAGCACCAAGCCGTGCGGTGCGCGGATAGCGGCCAGCAAGCGATCGAGTTCTTCGGGTTCGTAGCCCAGAAGGCTCAAGTCCAGTTGAGACTGAGCGGAGTCCAGCACCCGAATCACCAGTTTTTCACCAAACAAGGTGGGCAAAGTGCTGACACGCAAGTCCAACTCCCGCCCTTGGGCCAATTGCAATTTCATGCGGCCGTCTTGCGGCAGGCGTTTTTCGGCAATGTCCAGGCGTGACATCACCTTGATGCGCGATGCCAGACGATCCTTGAGGGCCATGTGCGGTGAGGCCACCTCGCGCAGTTCTCCATCGATGCGCATGCGTACCCGGTACTGGTGTTCATAAGGCTCAAAGTGCAGGTCTGAAGCTTTGAGGGCCACCGCCTGCTCCAGCAGTTTTTGAACGTAGCTGACCACTGGGGCGTCATCGTGCCCGGTCAGGGACGGTCGTGATTTAGCAGAATCCATGAGAAGCAGCCTATTTTTTGAATGCTAAGAAGCTCAAATCATGGTGCTTGGTGCGCGATTTGTAAATCCCTCGCCATGGACTTGCCTGTTCTTGCCGGGGTCAAGAGAGCACTTAAAAAAAACGACTCGTAAAGGACCTCTGTTGCAGTGAGTCTTTCGCACATCCCTCAAAAACATGGCCATTAAGTCCAGGCTAGGGGCAGGTCGTTCGTCGCCAAGAAAGGCTCTTGGCCGCAAGTGCTTCAGCAGACGCGCCGTGCGATTTTGTGAATGGCCGATGTGGGATCGATGTCCATCCAGTCGTGCAACATGCCTTGGCGGCTGACCACCTTGCCCGTCAACATGGCCCCACTGTAATGAGTCAAATGCATCACGCGTGCCATCTTGGCTTTGCAGTTGATCATCAATTGAGTTTGGGCCGACAGATAAGGCTTGCCTTCAGCGGTCGTTTGAGTTTTTTTGTAATCGATCGCACTCCACAAGACCTTGCGGCCAGCTTCTTGTTCGATCGAGTTGGCATCGATGTAGAACATGCCTTGATCGTTCAAAACGATAACTTCCCATTTGGGCGCAGCCATGCAAGGCGCTGCCAAAACGCTGGACAAGGCGATTAGCACCAAGGTGGATGTTTTGAAATTTGTCATGTTCATTCTTGCCGGGCGCTGAGCTCAGGTGCGTCGAGCAAGCAACTGCGATGCCAGCAGCACCATGGCCTGACGGTGGGCGTTGTCGGGCAGATGGAGGGCTGCATCGATGGCCCTTTGGGCCTCGGCGGCAGCGGCGACCCGGGTGGCTTCCAGGGCCCCGGTTTCACGCACGATGGCCACGATGTCGGTCAGGCGTTCAACGCTGCCGGTTTCAATGGCTTCGCGAACGGTTTGGCTTTGTGTGGCGTTGCCGCGCTGAATGGCCAGAATCAGAGGCAAGGTGGCCTTGCCTTCGCGCAGGTCATCGCCCAGATTTTTGCCCATCTCCGTGGCGTTGCCGTCGTAGTCGAGCACGTCGTCGATCACCTGGAAGGCAGTTCCCAATGCCTGACCGTAATCAGCGCACGCGGCTTCAATGGCTGCGGGGCTTCCTGCCAGGATGGCACCCAGACGGGCGCTGGCTTCGAACAACTTGGCAGTTTTGGAGCGAATCACGCGCAGATAGCCTTCTTCATCCAGCGAGGCATCGTGCATGTTCATCAGTTGCAGCACTTCGCCTTCTGCAATCACGTTGGTGGCATCGGCCAGGGTTTGCATGACGCGCATGCTGCCTGCATCGACCATCATCTGAAATGCCCGCGAATACAAAAAGTCACCCACGAGCACGCTGGCCGGGTTACCAAAGCTTTCATTCGCCGTGGGCCTGCCGCGTCTCAGGGTGGACTCGTCCACCACATCGTCGTGCAGCAAGGTGGCGGTGTGAATGAATTCGACCACTGCCGCCAAGTTGTGGCGCTGGTCACCGGTGTAGCCCAAGGCCCCGCAAGTGAGCAGCAGAAGGACCGGTCGAATGCGCTTGCCGCCAGCTGAAATGATGTAGCGGGCCACCTCTCCCACCAAGGGCACACCGGAATCTAGGCGCTGGGCAATGACGTGGTCGACCCTGGCCATGTCTGGGGCCACCAGTTCTAGAACGGCTGCAGTGCTGTTTTCTGAGGCAGACAAATGGAGGATCCGGCTGGGGAGCTCGGTGGAGCCGAGGCGGGTAGAACAAAACGCACCCAATGTGAGATGCGATTATAGAGACCGTCCCGCTTGGCTCACTGAGACTATGGCATTCGGGAAGAGACAGATTTGTGAGTCTAGGGTGGCCGTGCTAGAATCTCAGGTTCCTTGGGGATTAGCCCATGGAAACTTCCATTCAAAGAGGTCATTTATGTACGCGGTCATAAAAACCGGTGGCAAACAGTATCGTGTTGTCGCTGGCGAAAAAATTAAAGTAGAACAGATTGCTGCGGACGTTGGCCAGGAAATCGTGATTGATCAAGTTCTCGCAG